>NVVH01000049.1 GCA_002402135.1 Fidelibacterota bacterium
GTGTTGATACTGCGCCGTGGCAGCGCTGCGCTGGCCCTGGCTGGCGCGACGCTCAGCCTGGCAGGCGGTGTCCGGCTGCTGGCCGGAGCCCTTGACGGCCAGGCCGAAACCCTGCTTCTACCCGGGCTGCCGGACATGCCCTTGCGCCTGGTTTCGGGTCCGATGACGGCACTGCTGAGTGTGGCAGTGGCCACGGTCGGAACCTTCGTTCTGGTTTATGCCATCGGCTATATGAAGCGGGAGTCCGGCCAGGCGCGCTTTTATGCCGTAATGTCGCTGTTCCTGGCGGCGATGCAGGCGTTGGTGCTGGCTGGCGACTGGGTTCTGTTGTTGGCGGCCTGGGAACTCATCGGCCTCTGCAGTTACCTGCTGATCGGCTTCTGGTTCCAGCGGCCGGAAGCCGCAAACGCAGCCAGCCGTGCTTTTCTCTATACCCGCAGCGCCGATCTCGGGCTTTATGTGGCGATATTCATACTCATCGGGTCGTCAGGTACCAGTGAGATCGCCGCCTCTCTGGAAGTTGGCGGTAGTGCCTCGACCGCCGCCGGCCTGCTGTTATTGCTGGCGGCCATGGGTAAGTCGGCCCAGGTTCCCCTGCAGGACTGGCTGATGCGCGCCATGGCCGGCCCGACACCGGTCTCGGCGCTGCTGCACTCGGCCACGCTGGTGGCGGCGGGCGCCATTCTGCTGATCCGGTCTGCGACGCTGCTGAGTCCTGAAGCGCTTTTCGCTATAGGGCTTGTGGGTGGTATCACCACGGTGGCGGCCGGGGTGATTGCGCTTGCCGAACGTGATCTCAAACGCCTGCTGGCGGCTTCCACGGCCAGTCAGTACGGCCTGATGCTGATTGCAGTGGGCGCCGGGGTTCCGACAGCCGCGCTGTTGCACCTTCTCGCCCATGCTGCCATTAAAAGCACCCTGTTTCTTGCTGCCGGTGACTTTCAACATGCCCGCGAGGGTACCGCTTTTGATCAGTTGAAAGGCGTTGGCCGCGCCAGGCCCTGGGCCTTTGCCGGCTTTGCGCTGGCAGCGCTGGCACTGGCGGGCATTCCACCGCTGAGCGGGTTCTTTTCCAAGGATGCGGTAATTGCTGCCGCGCTGTCGGGGCAAGGCGCCGCCTGGCTCGGCCCCCTGGCTCTGGCGGGCACTCTGCTTACCGGCGCCTATATGGGCCGGGCTTTACGGGTGCTCTGGCAGGGCTCGGGCGACAGCCGGCCGGTAGAAGGTACTGGCTGGATGCGCGCTGGCATCTGGGGTCTGGCGATCCCCGCCGCTGGCCTGGGTCTGGCCTTTGGTCCCCTGGAAACAATACTTGATCTGCCCGCTCCGGAAACCGCAGGTACCGTCGCCATAGTGCTGGGGCTCGTCGCCGCATTGGTCGGGCTGGCCTTGGGCTGGCTGGTGCCGGTCCAGCGCCTGCTTGGACCTGCCCATCAATGGGCAGAATCGGGTTTGGAGGTCGCGGGCGGGCTTACCGCCTGGATAGGCCGGCCCGCAATGGCTGTTGCCCGGGGCTGTGACCGTCTGGAGGATCATCTGTACGCGGCCGCGCTTGCCATTGGTCATACAGCTCTCAGCATTGCCCGTGGGGGCGAGCGACTGGAACAACGTTTGTATCTGGCCGTACTTGGCGTCGGCCGCGCCAATCTGGCGGTGGGTCGCTGGGTTCGCAGCGGGGATGAGCGTGGTATCGACGGCCTGATCTTTGCCCTCGTGGCCGGTGTGCGGGACCTCGGCGCGCGGGCGAGAACCCTGCAAAGCGGCCTGATCCATCACAGCCTGGCGATCAGCGCCGTAGCCACCGCTGTGCTCCTGGCCATCCTGTTTTCAGCTTCACTGAGTGTCTAAAGGAACCCTGTACTCATGTTACCACTTGTATCCCTGACCCTGTTTTTGCCACTCGTCGGCGCTGTGCTGATTCTGTGTTTGCCGAAGCCGACGGCGCGGACGGTGCACAGCATAGCGATCGTCAGTGCCGCCCTGACCCTGGTCGGCGCTCTGGCCATGTGGCTTCAGGGCGTGAGTGGTGACGGCTTTTCCCAGGTCGAAGAGCTGGTATGGATGCCGGCCATTGGCGCCGCCTACCGGGTCGGGGTTGATGGCATCAGCCTGCCGCTGGTGCTGCTGAGTGCCGTGCTTTTCCTGGTTTCTCTGATCTATGCGTCGTCGCTTCGCGACCGTCCGCGTGCCTACGTAGCTCTGATCCTGCTTCTGGAAACCGCGGCAATCGGTACCTTTACCGCCCTGGACGGCATTCTGTTCTACGTCTTCTTCGAAGTTTCCCTGGTGTCGATGTATTTCATGATTGCCGGATGGGGACATGAAGACCGGCAGCGGGCCGCCCTGATGTTCTTTATCTACACCCTGCTGGGCAGCCTGCCACTGTTGCTCGCAATTCTGGGGCTTTACCTCGGCAGTCCCGACCCCACCTTCGATATGCGGGCGTGGATTGCCAATCCTCCTCTGGAGGGGGCGGCGGCCATGTGGGCGTTGATCGCCATGCTGATTACCTTCGCGGTCAAGATTCCTGCGATACCGTTGCATACCTGGTTGCCTGCGGCCCACGTTCAGGCACCGACCGTTGGTAGCGTCATCCTGGCGGGTATCATGCTGAAGTTCGGCACATACGGGCTGGTGCGGTTCGCCCTGCAAATGACCCCTGACGCCCTCCGCGATGCCGGCATCGTTGTTTTGTTTTTCGGTGTCGTCAGCGCAATCTACGGTGCCTTTGCCGCCCTGGCACAAACTGATCTCAAGCGCCTGGTGGCCTATACCTCAATCAACCACATGGGCTACGTCATTGTCGGCGTCGCCGTTGCCGCACTGACTCTGGACCCGTCGGTGCGTGCCGTCGCGCTGGATGGAGCCGTGCTGCAGATGTTCAGCCACGGCCTGGTCACGGGGGCCCTGTTCCTGCTGGTAGGCATGATTCAGGAGCGCGCCCATACCCRGGAAATGAACGAGTTTGGCGGCCTGCTCAAAACGGTTCCACTGCTTGGCTGGTTCTTTGTGCTGGCGGCTTTTGCGTCTCTGGGGCTTCCAGGCCTCGCGCACTTCCCGGCGGAGTTCCAGATATTCCTCGCGACTCTGGGCACCACTCCTGTCGCGGTTGTGGTGATTCTGGGGATTGCCATTATCGCCGGGACCTTTCTCAAGGCCCTGCGCGAAATCTTTCTGGGTGAACCCCGGGATCGCTGGAATAGAATGCCGGACTTGAGCCCAAGGGAAATTCTCGCGGTTGCGCCCTTGCTGGCGCTGACCGTCGCTACCGGCGTGGCGCCGTCCTGGGTGTTGGACGTCATTCACCGGACTACTTCGGCACTGGTGCTGTAATGGGTCGAGATCTCGCATTAATCATTCCAGAAATTGCCGTTCTGCTGACGGCTGTTGGTGCCCTGATTGCGGAAATGCTGCGACAGCCCCGGATTTCGCTGATCATTGCCGTCATCGGCCTGGTCGTTGGCACCGGGCTGACCCTGCGCCTGCTCGGCACAGACACAACGGTATTTGGCGGCAGTTTCCGCATCGATACGTTAAGCATCTGGGCCAAGCTTATCCTGCTACCAGCTACGGTGCTCTCGATGCTGTTGGCGCGGGTGGATGTCCGGGGCAGCGCCCGCGAGGGTACGGTTTACAGTCTGCTGATTTTTTCAACGCTGGGTGCCCTGGTACTGGCGGGGGCAGGGGACACCATGTTTCTGGTGCTGGGTGCGTTGCTGACTGGCCTGGCCACCTTCGCCCTGGTTGCCTACCCGGATACGGACCCGGCGACCGAAGCGGCGATGAAATTCTTTGTGTTCGCTTCCGTCACCACTGCCATCATGATTTTCGGTTTGAGCTACTGGTTCGGTGCCTCCGGCTCTACGCTGATCGCCGATCTGCCGTCCATGGATACCATGCCGCTGGCCGTTATTCTCGGGTTCGTGGCTGTGGTAGTGGGCCTGGGCTACAAGGCATCACTGGTTCCGTTCCACTTCTGGGCACCCGACGCCTACGAGGGCGCGCCACTGTCGATTGCCGCCTACCTATCCGTCGTGCCCAAGATTGGCGCCCTGTTTGCGCTCACTCAGGTGGTTCGTCACCTGCCACCGGAAACCGGCTGGGCTGCGGTCATGGCGGGGCTGGCCGTGCTGAGCATGACCTATGGCTATCTTGCGGCACTGGTGCAGGATAACGTCATCCGGCTGCTGGCCTATTCGTCGATTGCCCAGTCCGGCTATTTCCTGCTGGGCATCCTCGCGGTGGGCTCCAGTGAGCTGGCCTTACCATCGATCATTCTGTTCGCCGCYGCCTATGCGGCTATGAACCTGGGCGCTTTCGCGGTTGCCGCCATAGCCGGGCGCACTCTGAACGATTTTAGCGGGCTGGGCCGGTCGCGGCCTTTGATTGCCATCGCAATGGTAGTCTTCCTGCTGTCATTGGTGGGCATTCCGCCACTGGCAGGTTTCGTCGGCAAGTTCCTTCTGTTTGCGGCAGCCATTGACGTCCAGTTCACATGGCTGGCGGTGGTGGCGATCATCAATAGTGCACTGTCGCTGGCAGTGTATCTGCGCATTGTTGTGCCGATGTACAGGGGAGGGGATTCTGCATCCGTTGAGCTTGATGCATGGCTGGGATTCGTGGTGTTTGCGACGGTTGCAGCCACATTCATCATCGGACTGGGTGCCCAGTTTATGATTGTTCGCGACATCGTATGATGTGCCTAGTGTTGTGTTCGGCATCCATGCGAGAAAGCCGCCGAACGCTGACGTGGTCAAGAAATCGCCATCTTACCCCAGCAGACAAACTATGCTGCGCTACCTCAGACYCGGCGAGCCARCCACCAACCRRCGACCATCGACAGCAAYAACGCCACGAGAGGCCAGGTTATACCRCTTATTGACGCAAAGGCYGGGCCCGGACAATAACCTGATAGACCCCAGCCTATCCCAAACACAGCSGCACCAATCAATAAACGGGTATCAATATCACGACGTGTGGGCACGATAAACGTTTCCGCGAACAGAGGGCCCTGGCGACGGAACACCAATTGGTAGCCGACAAACGTTGTTACCACGGCTCCGCCCATCACAAATATGAGCGTTGGGTCCCAGTTACCGAAGACGTCGAGAAAGCCCTGAACACGATGGGGGTCAGTCATACCGCCAATAGCCAGACCCAGGCCAAACAACAAACCAGCCAGGTAACCAAAAATCAGTTTCATCAAGAGAGTCCTGTTATGAGTCTGACGACGTAGACGGTTACAACACCCGTTAGGAGGAAAACCAGCGTTGCCAGTATGGATCTGGGGGATAGCCTGGCGATACCGCAAACACCGTGTCCACTGGTGCAACCGTTGCCAATACCAGACCCCAAGCCCACCAGCAAGCCGGCCACGACCATCAGCGGCACGCCACCAATGGGGTTGCCGACCACGGCCTCCGGGTTGCCCGCCACATTTCCAAACGAACCATTCAGAACAACCAACAACAGAGGCCCACTGAGAAGGCCCAGCACAAATGCCAGTCGCCACGCGGATTCTGCAGTAAACCGATCAAAAATGAGACCGGATACCATCCCACTGATGCCCGCAATACGTCCCAGCGAGGCCATAAGCGTCACCGCAGACAAGCCTATCAACAGGCCCCCCAAAGCACCTTGAATATACGAACCCCATTCCATTTTTTCACCTCTGCGCTGATCTACATCCCGATATCAATCAGTCCACCGAATGGCCTGCATTCTTCCAGGCTCCCATGGATCCCATGAATACATCGACGTTTCTAAAACCGCTATTGAGTAGTACGGATGCAGCAACCGTCGCTCGGGCGCCACTGGCGCACATCACGGTGTAGTGCTTATCAGATGGCAAGGTATCCAATTTGACGGGTATGTGACCAACATAGATGTGCATTGAACCGGCGATCACACCGCCCGCTACCTCTGACTGGCTGCGCACATCCAGCAACTGCCAATTGTCSSGYYGATCNNTGACNNTMSACCCNCCAYGWCSTMSNACMCCWAGMNNGTCGRGWCSSNNNTGAACGGCAGCRCATTGGCAACCTGCTCCGGCATTGGCAGGGCAAAGACCCCCTGAACGTTATCGAACCCGATGCGGGCAAGGTGTCGAGCCGCTGCTTCGGCTTGCGTGTCATTTTCGGCGATCAAGGTGATATCGTCTCCAGGGTTGAGTAGCCAACCAGCAAACGACGCCAGCATCCCCACTGGCAGCGCAAGACTGCCGGGCACATGCGCACCGAGATAAGCGCTCACAGAGCGGACATCAATCAGTACCGACTGCTTGCAAAGTTGCTGGAACTGAGCCATATCCAGCGGCATCGGCGCCAGTGTGCGGGCGGCGGGCCTGCCTCCCTCAAGATTGAGTTTCTCCATCAGCCGGAAATAAGGCGGTTGGTCATGATGCTCATCGAGCTTGGCAGCGATGAACTCGTTGCGATCTGTAATCTGGAGCATTTTGTTATGCGCTCGCTCATAACCGATCGATGAAAAATCGCGGTTTGCCATGTTATCACCGCACACCGAACCGGCCCCGTGCGCTGGCAGGACGTAAATGTGATCACCTAGGGTCAGGAGCTTCCGAAGGCTGTCAAAAAGCAGCCCGGCTACTTCTTCCGCCCGCTCTGGATAAAAGTCCGTGCGGCCAACGTCTCCGACAAAAAGTGCGTCACCCGTGCATACCGCAACAGCCTCCTCGCCATACGCCTGATCAGACAGAATATAGGACACGCTATCATCAGTATGGCCGGGTGTTTCGAGGACATCGATGCGTACCTCCCCGGTGCAATAGCTATCACCTTCAGACACCGTGTTGGCGTATGCCACCTTTCCGGCCGCATTAGGCCCGTGGTAGACCCCGGCACCGGTGAGCGACGCGAGGACCGGCGCACCGGAGATAAGATCTTCGTTACGATGGGTCTCGAAGATATGCGTTATCCGACAGCCAAGCTGGGCGGCCTTTTCGATGTATATTTCGCAGTCGCGACGGGGGTCGATCACGATCGCTTTTCCACCGCCTCCAACAAGATACGAAAGTTGTGATAGTCCTTCTGACTTGATTGTTTCAATGAACATGGCTTATCTCCCAACCGAAGGTTACTCTCCACGTTACTATGGCCAAGCCTTCTTCAGGCTAGACTTTAAAACCGGGCCGGTAAACCCAGGGCCTTGATCGCAAAAATTCAGATACCGGCGCATCATTTCAGCCCTCCACCGGGAACTCCAGAATCCAGTCCTGGCCCCCCGCCGCATTGGGTTGGACGTCAAGGCTCCCTGAGAATCTTGAAACAATGGTCTCGACGATCGTTAACCCCAAGCCATGGCCACGGATCTCGCTGCTTCCCGTCACATCGTTGATTTGAGCCCGTTCAGAAGCTTGATCGTTGTGGCCATGGTCACGAATGACAAAGGTTACATGTTCAGAGCCTCTGAATGCCCGCAGTTCAACAGGGCGGTCCGATGCAGAGTATTTCAGCGCGTTCTCGATGAGATTTCTCACAGCCACACCCGCCAAGACCTGCGGCACGGCCATTACCGGATTCTCCGTACCCGGTTCAACCTTCAGCCGAGTAGCCTGTGGCAGATCGGTTGTCGCCTCCGCGATCACCTGATCGACGCGGGACTCTGCTGCGCCAGGCCATTCGCTGCCTTGCTCAAGACGGGCCAGCATCAGTAGCTGTTCAGTAACCCGTTGCAAGCGGCCCACTCCGCATTCGGCATTAATTAACGCCTGCTGCTGTGGCTCGCCCTGAACTTTTTGCGCTACCTGCAAGTGTGTCTTGATAGCGGTCAGGGGCG
Source organism: Fidelibacterota bacterium (assembly GCA_002402135.1). GTDB lineage: Bacteria > Fidelibacterota > Marinisomatia > Marinisomatales > UBA2128 > UBA2128. The sequence continues at coordinate 7,795 of NVVH01000049.1, forward strand.
TACGAAACTCGTGGGCTGCATTGCTGGCAAAGCGCTGCTCTCGGCGCACAGCACGGTCTACTCTGACAAACAGGTTGTTGAGTGTCTCTACGACTGGCTTGAGCTCCGCCGGCGCATCACCGATGTTCACCGGCTCAAGGTTGGCCGGTTTGCGGCTATCGAGAGCCCGAAACAGGCGTTTCAATGGGCTCAGCCCCTGCCTCACACCCAGCCACAGCGCCAGCAGGCTGCCGACAAACGCGAGCGCAAAAGGCACAACCATCACAATAATAATGCCATTCTGCAGCGAGGAGCGTTCGGTCATGCGGTCGGCCGTCGTGATGAGTACACCTTCATGGTTAAGCGTAAAAAGGCGCCATTGCGTCTCGCCGATTGTGCGCGTATCAAACCCGGTGCTGGCCTTATTCGTCAGCAAGTTCTTGGCGCCACTTGTCTGCAGCAGCACTTGCCCCCCGGCTGACCGGATCTGACAGGCGACGCCTTCGCTTTCAGGTTCGACCAGCAGCGGATTGTCAGCGGGCGCCGTCAACAGCTCGGGCTGCCGTGCGATCAGTCCAGCCACCATGGTCGCAGATGCGGCCAGGCGATGATCCAGTGTCTCGGAGACCTGACGGTCGAGATCAACATAGAGCAACCCTGCGGCCGACAACCACAATAGAACAAAGCTACTACCCAGAAGTAACAGGAGGCGACGCTGCAGACTCATGACGCTGCCTGATCCGATACGCTTAGCGGCGGCCCTAGCCGATACCCGACGCCGCGCACCGTCTCGATCAGCTCGCGCCCCAGCTTCTTGCGCAAGTGATAGATGTGCACATTCAGCGCGTTACTTTCCACATTGGTGGTCATACCGTAGAGGCTGTCTTTAAGCTGATCCTCAGTAAGCACGGTGCCACGGGCATTGAGGAACTTTTCCAGTAATGTTAATTCGCGACGCGATAGCCTCACAGGTTGATCGCATAGGCGTACTTCACCCTCTGAGGGGCGTACGATCAAGTCGCCATGGACAATTTCAGAGACGGACCGGCCGGCAGCACGGCGCACAAGTGCACGAAGGCGGGCGACCAGTTCATCCAGTTCGAAAGGTTTGAGTACATAGTCATCGCCGCCCGCCTCAAGGCCAGCCACACGATCATTCAGCGCATCACGCGCGGTGAGGATCAGGACGGGAGCATTGAGACCCTCGGAGCGCCACTGTCGAAGCATGGCCATACCGTCAGCATCGGGCAGTCCGAGATCCAGAATGAGCGCATCCGGGGTAAAGAGACTCATTGCGTGGCTCGCTTGCCGACCGTTGCTCACGTGGTCTACCACAAACCCATCCAGTTCAAGTCCCGCGACCAGGCCGGAAGCAACCAGTTCATCGTCTTCAATCAGCAGTAATTGCATAGGGGGCTCTGTCCTCCGGGAATATTCGGGTAATGGCCATTGAGTCCCTTATGGTGCCGATAAGTTCCACCACTCCACCATGAAGTTAATTTTACTCCTCAATAACAGGTACATACGGAGAGATTGCTGAAATCTATAGCGTTTATTACTTTATATAACTGAACGTTCTATCGTTATAACACAAAATCTGATATGTTGAAATCAGATCAATTCTCTTTGCGACGAGGGTGACGCCATGCAACATCCGCTGGTCACGCATTTCTTTGACGAGCCTACAAACACATTCAGCTACATCGTTCAGGA
>NVVH01000050.1 GCA_002402135.1 Fidelibacterota bacterium
CTCCATCACGCTGGTGAGCACGTTTCCATGGCCCGCCATTATCCTGAGGGGACTATTATCGCCTCAGGTCTATCAAAATGGTGCGGCGCCGGTGGGTGGCGGCTGGGAACCTTTATCTTTCCGCCGGTGCTCAAATGGTTGCTGAAAGCCATGTGCAAGGTGGCCAGTCAATCCCACTCCACTGTAGCAGCGCCTATTCAGTTTGCAGCCGCCGAGGCGTACAGTGCCAGTGATGAGATTGAAGATTATCTGCGCCATTGCCGGCGGATACTAAAACCGCTGGGAAACTGGTGCGCGGAAACACTGTTTGCGGCAGGAGTAAGGGTCCACAAACCCACAGGCGCTTTTTACCTCTACCCGGATTTCTCACCTTTCCGGGAGGTGCTAAAGGCCAGAGGCGTTACCACCAGCAAGCAGATGTGTGAGTGGTTGTTGGAAAAGACGGGCGCAGCTATTTTGACCGGGGAGGCGTTTTGCCGGCCGGAGGATGACCTTACGGCCCGACTTGCCTACGTTAATTTCGACGGTACGGCGGTTCTTCAGGCCAGCAGGGAAGTTCCACTTGAGCAGGAATTGGACGAACAATTTTTCCGCCAGCAGACGCCAAATACACTTGCGGGAGTAGAAGGTATAGCGGAATGGTGTCAGGACTTAGCTTAACTTTTCAAATCAAAAGCGGGTTGCCACAAAGGCACTAAGACACAAAGAAAAACGAACAAACTGGTAAAACAATTCTTACTTACTATCATAATAGATATGAAAAAAAGAATACTCCTCTTTTACAACATCTATACATTAGTGTCTTAGTGCCTTTGTGGCGGATAAATTAATAAGGATTAAACTAACATGAGAGAAGTGGTTATCATTGATGCAGTGCGTAGCCCCATTGGCCGCTATGGTGGAGTGCTGGCTTCTGTCCGCCCGGACGACCTTCTCGCCCATGTCTTAAAAGCGCTTGTGGAACGAACTGGCGTTGACCCTGCTTTAGTGGAGGATGTTTATGCCGGCTGCGGCAACCAGGCGGGAGAAGATAATCGCGACGTGGCCCGCATGGCTCTCCTGCTGGCAGGATTCCCCGTGGAAGTTAGCGGTGTCACCGTGAATCGTAACTGCTCCTCCGGTTTGGAAGCGGTCAATCAGGCCGCGAAGGCGATTATTGCCGGCGAGGGAGAGATTTTTATCGGCAGCGGGGTGGAGAGCATGAGCCGGGCGCCGTGGTCTATCCCCAAGCCCCATTCAAAAATCCTGGGCCATCAAAAGATTTACGACACTACCGTTGGATGGCGCTACCCTAATCCTAAGATGGATGAAATGTATCCTATTGTCAGCCTGGGCGAAACTGCAGAAAACATCGCTGAGGAAATGGAAATCACCCGTAAAGAGCAGGATGCTTTCGCCCTGGAAAGCCAGCGTCGGGCCGTGGAAGCCATCAACAGTGGCAAGTTTGAAGACGAAATTATTTCAATCGCTGTGCCGCAGCGGAAAGGTGATCCGGTAATGGTGAAGATTGATGAACATCCTCGCTATAAGCAAGAAAACGGGGAATATGTTCTTGATACAAGTATGGAAAAACTTGCCAAGCTGAAACCGGCCTTCAGGAAAGACGGGACGGTGACGGCAGGTAATTCAAGCGGAATTAATGATGGTGCTGCTGCTGTTTTGCTCATGAGCATGGAAAAAGCAGAAGAATTGAATTTGAAGCCCATGGCCCGCTGGCTGGGGTCGGCAGTAGCCGGCGTGGATCCGGGTGTCATGGGCTACGGTCCCATCCCCTCCACAGATAAACTGCTAAAACGGCTCAATCTGACAATAGACGACATTGGACTCATTGAGCTGAACGAAGCTTTCGCTGCCCAGTCTATGGGCGTCATGCGTCGGGCCGGTTTCCGGGAGGAGATTACCAATGTGAACGGTGGYGCCATAGCTTTGGGTCATCCCTTGGGCTGTTCCGGTGCCCGTATCCTGACCACACTTCTGCACGAGATGAAGCGACGATCCAGGRAGGAAGAGCCGCCGTACYATGGATTGGTAACGCTGTGCGTGGGCGTAGGGCAGGGAGTATCAACTATCGTGGAGTGGATCGACCGTTAAATGAATTCAAGACATCCCCCTGTGCACGGGGAAAGAAAGGCAGACAAAACATGAAGTTATCCAACAAAATTTATACAGGATTAGGGGCCTGTTCCTGTTTTCTATTGTGACAGGTAGGAATAGAAAATTTGTAATGGAGAACGACTCGTGATTTCATTTGAAGAAACTCTTTCGCAGTACCCCAAAGAGAATCTAACCAATCGGACTACTCCCTTGGAGCATCTTAAGCATCTAAGCAAAAAGCTCAAYTTTGATTTGTTTGTGAAGCGTGATGATTTAACTGATTTGGCTCTTGGAGGGGACAAACCGCTTAAATTGGAATATGAGATTGCCACGGTCCGTGGACAAGGTGTCGACATCTTGGTGACCTGCGGGAGTTCTCAGAGTAATCATGCGCGATTGACCGCGGCGGCAGCCCGCAAGTTGGGTATGGAGTGTGCCGTTGTTTTAAGCCGTGATAAATGGCAGGCCACGCAAGGTAATTTGCTAATCGTTTACTTGATGGGCGCTCAGGTTAAGGTTGTTGATGTGGAAGACCATTGGGATTTGGAAAAACATGCTCTTGATCTTTGTRAATCGCTTAAGTCACAGGGATATMATCCCCACTATATTCCAGTGAGYGGAACGACACCGCATGGTTGTTTGGGTTATGTGCGRGGATCCTTGGAGATCATGGATCAATTGGCYGCCAAGAASATCACACTTGATGCCGTTTATACGCCGTTTGGGACAGGAGGGACSTTCTGCTCGCTATTATTTACGTTCCGAGAAAAGGGATTCACCTGTCCCGTYATTGGTATCAGTGTRAATCGCAAAAAGGAAGAATGTCTTGTCAACGTGGATAAATGGTGGAACGGTTTGTGCGATCTGATGAAGAGAGATCCGCATCACCCCAAAGGAGCCTATGAAATATATGATGAATTTATAGGGGAGGATTATGGAGAACCTACTGAGGCTTGTTTCGATGCCATGATGAYGATGGCACAATCGGAAGGGATTTTGTTGGATCCCGTTTATTCCGGTAAGGCGTTCTCAGGATTKCTGGATCACGCGAAGGCGGGCMGATGGAAAGCRGGACAAAAKGTTCTTTTTTTGCATTCYGGRGGTACTCCAGCCATATTTKCTTATCACGACAAAATTGAACAGCATCTTAGAAAACGAGGTGTAGTGATCGCGCCATGATAACTGTGTGTCTGTATATAGCTCTGGGGTTGATGACGGGATCATTGATTAGCATGGAGGGACGAAAAACCGGGGTTTCGCACACAATAAGTCCCCTTTAAACCGGGGGGAATGGAGGAAGGGGAATATCAGATGTGTGATGTAAACTCAAAAAAATTGGACACACCGGAARAGGAAGTCATGAGTGAGAAAGAAATAAACAGRCCAATAAGTGGAATCAGGGTAATTGCCCTGGAGCAGTATATGAGCGCCCCGTACTGTACCATGCTGTTGGCGGACGCCGGTGCGGAAGTGATCAAGATTGAGCGGCCGGGGACGGGAGAYCCAAGGCGGTCCATCCCGCCGTTCGTGGAGAAAGACGGCAAGAAGAAAGCCGGCGGTTTTATGGCGTATAATCGCAACAAGAAGAGCTTGGCACTGAACATCCGAGAAGAGGCAGGGAAGCAGATATATCTAGATTTGGTAAAAACAGCAGATGTTGTAGTTGAAAATCTGCGTCCCGGCTCGACGGATAAAATGGGCCTCGGGTATAAGGACCTGAAGGAGATTAATTCCCGGCTGATCTATGCCGCCATCTCGGGCTTTGGACGCATGGAGGGATACGAAGGACCCTTTTCCAATCGCCCCGCTTTTGATATTGTGGCTGAAGCCATGAGTGGCATCATGCACCWAGTTGGTTTTGAAGATAAGCCRCCGTCATGGACTATCTACGGTATGGCCGATGTTTACACCGGACTCTGCACATCGTTTGCCATTATGCAGGCGCTCTTCATGCGGGAGCGAACAGGAGAGGGTCAGTTTGTGGACAGCGCCATGCTRGACAACATGATTTCCCTGAATGAGCGGATGGTCATGCTCTACTCTATTACCGGCGAGGAACCTCACCGAGGCCGCTTGAAACACCTCTACCCCCGGGGCGCATTCMAGTGCCGGGACGGCTACCTGGCGCTGAATGTGCCTGATGATCTCATCTGGGCCCGGCTGTGCAGGGTAATTGAACGGGAAGATCTTATTGAGGATGAGCGGAGCAGAAACGGCACCGCCCGTGCGTCCAATGCTGATTTTCTATGCCCTATAATAGAATCATGGCTCAAAGCAAGAACCCGGGAAGAGGCTGAAAAAACCATGAATTCCAGTGGTATTCCTGTGGGACCGGTTTATACCGCGAAAGATATTTTCGCTTCAGCCCAGGTGAAAGCACGTAAAATGCTCCTTGAAATTGAAGATCCAGATATAGGGAAAAACACGTTTTCCCGTGGGCCGGTTGTGCTCTCATCTTCGCCTGAACCGCCACGATCTCCAGCGCCTAAACTGGGTCAGAACTCACGAGAAATCCTGAAAAAGATTCTTGAGAAAACCGATGAAGAAATATCACAATTGGCAAACGCGGGAATTATTCAGTTAGACTAGTTCATTAGCAGAAAAACCAMCCAAAAACNAAAAAAACCATTAAAAYCATCGTTCCCCATTAAAAAGATTGTTTTAAATTTTCCTTGACTTGTATCGTGTGAATTGTGCTATATTCCCTCAATGGTAGTGTACAAGGTGAGTTATTAAGAGTTATTTGACTCATTATAAACACTGCCATTAACTTTAACAAACCAAAGATCTTAATTAGGTGGAGGAAGAATAAAATGCGTATTATTAAAACAATCTTAATAGCGCTGTTGGTAACCACGGCGGCTTTCGCCGACGTAGCGGTAGAGGGGACAATCTCCGAYGCTAATACTGGTGAWCCGCTAATTGGTGCACAGGTTATAGTAAAGGGAACATTCATGGGCACCACGACAGATCAGGATGGTATGTTCAGTCTGAACGTTGSAGACGATGCTTCCCTTATTTTTACGTACATCGGATACAAAACACAGGAAACAACGATAACTCCCGGAATGGGGTCCCTTTCAATTGGGCTAGAACTGGACGTGTTGAAACAAGATGAACTTGTAGTTACCGGGCTGGCAACAAGCGTAAAACGGAGAAATGCTGCTAATGCTGTTGCTGTTGTTTCAGGCGATGATTTGGTCAATGCCCCAACCCAAACACTTGATCAAGCACTGAGCGGACAGTTTGCCGGTGTACACGTTCGCCGCAATACTGGAGCTCCAGGTGGTGGTGTTAATGTCAATCTCCGCGGAACATCAACCCTCACAGGAAGCACGCAACCTTTATATGTCATTGACGGGGTCATCGTTAACAACGACGCAAACCAATCAGGTATTGATGTGGTCACAAAAGCTGGCGGTGCGGGTAGTGAAAGGCCCCAGGGCCAACCCACCAATCGTATTGGTGAYATTAACCCCAAYGATATTGAAAGCATTGAAGTGTTGAAAGGTGCCAGTGCCGCCGCCATCTATGGTGCTAAAGCATCCAATGGTGTGATTATTATCAGCACTAAAAAAGGTCGCGGCGGTAAGACCAAATTCAATTTTTCAACCCGAACGGGTTCTTCTGAACTGTTAAAGAAAATGGGACACCGTGTATTTGAGACATATGATGAGGCAGAAGAACAGTTTGGATCCGATCTTGCCGACTTAGGAAACGACGCAAGCGGCAATTGGGCTGGAAATGACTTTGACTATGAAGGAATCCTTTATGGTGAGACCGGGAAGCTAACAGAACATACGTTGAGCGCCATAGGTGGGAATGAAAGAACCCAGTTTTATATTGGTGGACAATTTATGGACGAAGGTGGTATTATTGTAAATACTGGTTATAAGAAATTGTCGGGCCGCATCAACGTCAGTCACCGCTTTAGCGACAAGGCAAAGCTTTCTGTCTCTACGAATCTTATTCGTTCAGAAGCAGATCGTGGCGTTACCGGGAATGATAATACCAATATGACCTATGGGTTCTCCATTGGTTTCACACCCAGCTTTATTGATATAAGGGACACAGATGGTGACGGTAACTTTCCAGACAATCCAACAAACCCGTCCAACCCACTGGAAACTGCTGAATATTTTGTGAACAATGAATTAACGCATAGAGCACTGAGTTCGCTGACCTTCGATTATAACCTTTTTAAGCAGGCCAACCAAAGCCTTGGCTTTTTAGCGGTCGCCGGTGCGGATTTTTACAACCAGGAAAATCAAGTATATATCCCGCCATTCCTACAGATCGAAGAATCCAATGACGAGCCCGGCCAAGCTGTTATGACCACCACAGACAACCTGAATACAAACTTGTCCTTAAACCTGGTTCATAAACTCAAAAGGTCTGGCATGAACCTCACCACAACCGTAGGTCTCCAATACGAGACTTACGACTGGAACTCGGTATTTGTCCACGCCACAGGAATGATTCCTACACAGACCAATGTGGACAAGGCCAGCTCTCARGCTGTGTATCATGACAGAGCCAAACGCCAGGATCGCGGACAGTTCTTCCAGGTAGAAGGWACYRTGGGSGAYAAYATYTATGCGGTATTCGGCATGCGTGGTGATGTSTCCAGCACCATGGGAGACACAGAAACAATGGAGTGGTATCCTAAGCTGGCTGCGTCCTATCAATTTGGTCAATTTGCWGGWGTWTTTGAYAAYYTKAAGSTTCGTTTTGCYMSRGGTGAAACAGGTAACATGCCCCARACAAGAGCCAAATATACTACCATGTCGTCTTCTAATATTGGTGGTGTCAATGGACTGATTCCTGCGTCAACAAGAGGCAACGCCGATATTAAACCGGAACGTACCGCCGAAACAGAATTTGGTGCAGACTTTTCCCTTATGGGCGGTTTGGCTACCGTGGAAGCAACYATGTACACCCAAAACATCACCGATCTTATTCTTCTGGTYGACTTGCCMGCTTCGTCCGGCTCTCTCTATGGCTGGGARAACGGTGGTGAAATGRAAACGGAAGGGMTTGAGCTTACACTGGGATTGAACCCAACTAAACTTGTMMSKATTGGWGGTATAGACTGGAAWCTCCGCATGAATTATTATACATCAGAATCTRAGGTTACAAAGCTGAATGTTGATCCTTACAATTTTGGTGGGTTTGCCACATTCCTGGGCACGTACAGGATTGAGGAAGGATGGTCACCCACGGCGATTGTTGGAAGTGAACAGGCGCTTGATTATGTAGATTCAGATGGTGACTCAGTCATGAAATATGTTGAGCTTGGGAATGAGAATCCTGATTATAGGATTTCCTTCCACAACTCATTCCGCATGGGTCCAGTAGAACTTTCCTTTTTGATCGACCACAAGGCCGGTGGCCACGCCATCAATCTGGCTAACCTGATCTATGATTTGGGTGGTACCACAGCCGATTATGAAGAGAATGGCGGAGATCGTCTTGGTGGTTTGGGCGCAGTGACGCAGCCCTATATCGAATCAACTGAGTACACTGCCCTACGTGATGTAAGCTTAACTTACACACTGCCTGGCAGCATATCTGATCGATTTGGGCTTGGTTATTTGAAGGTTGGGTTTTCCGGCCGGAACCTATGGTTAAAGACTGATTATACAGGATTAAGTCCTGAAGTGAGTCAGTTCGGAAACGAAGCGGTTGGCGGCTCYGTAGATACAAACCCCTWCCCGCTGTCTAAAAGCATGTATTTCACACTATCARTCGGAATATAATCCAGGAGGTANTAAAGAATGAATATTACCAGAAAGAATAAAACATTGAAGCTCCTCCCAATGATCGCGGTTCTCTTTTGGGTGGGATGTGAGGAACTCGATTTCCCTGACCCAAATAATCCAACGGATGACACYGCAACCATCCAATCTCTAATAACAGGAGCTGAATCTGTGATGCGCCAGGATATGGGAGTATATCTGCGAGATCTCCTGGTTGTAGGCCGAGAAGCCTATTACCTCGAACCTGCTGACCCAAGGTATACAGGTGAATTGTTACATGGTCCTATTGATCCGGGAGGCTTCCTCTGCTACCGCCCYTGGCAAACCRCCTATAAGGTTATTGCAAATTGTGAAACCATTATGGGTAGCGATGAAGCTGATGCAGGTGCAACAGGGGTAGCTCAGACCCTGACCGCCTATAGCTTAATGCGCCTGGTTTATTTATGGGATACAAATGGTGCYCGCYTAAACTATGATGGTRACATTGAWGCTGATGTGKCCACYAAAGCGGAAGTGCTGGCMRARATCGAAAGCCTCTTAGATGSYGGCKATASYGAYCTTGGAACTGCCGGAAGCGCATTCTCTTTTTCTCTGTCAGGTGGATTCGAGGGCTTTGATACACCAGCAACGTTTGCGCTGTTCAATCGTGGTTTAAGGGCCCGTGTTGCAGTTCATCAAGACGATTGGGATGCTGCACAGGATGCCTTARACGCATGTTCAGCCTGGGCAACCTCCTCTGATCCGGATGAGGGTGTCTATCATGTRTTCAGTTCTGGTGCCAACGACCAGGATAATCAAATGTATGAAGATCCTACAGCCACAACGATCAAATTAGTGATCCATCCTACTTTCTATACGGATGCAGAGGCAGGTGATTCTCGCGTGAGCGATAATGTTGTTGTTAGGGCCGACACCATTGTCTACGATGGATTGGAAAGCTATTTGGCCCCGAGCCTATATACCAGCTCCTACGATCCTGTCCCTATCATGAGGGCGGAAGAACTGCAGCTTCTGCAAGCCGAAGTTCACATTGGCAACGGTRATTATTCAGRCGCTGAAACAATYATGAATGCCATCCGAACTGCTGCTGGAGTAGCTGACTATTCGGGAACAGACGCCAGTAACGCAGTGGATCGCGTACTTCATGAAAAACGTTATTCGCTTTTCCTGGAAGGACACAGATTGGTAGATATGAGGCATTATGGTAAAACAGGTGATTTGCCCCTTGATCGGCCGGAGCGTGGGGATTCTATAGTGACGTTCCCCATTCCAGAAACGGAAACACCTGGTTAAGATTCTTACATTAATCAACAGCAATAAAGGCCTCAATTGAGGCCTTTATTGTTTTATGGAGAAAAGG
>NVVH01000051.1 GCA_002402135.1 Fidelibacterota bacterium
TGCAAGGCCGAGGCCAAGGATGAGTACCGCCAGCTCCTGAGCGAATCGCGCCCGGGGGGACCATTTCTGGATGACCAGGGTCACCCTGATGTGGCCACCTTCGTGAAAGGTGTAGGCAAGCCCGAAAAATGTGGAGGCAGCGAGTGCGTATCCGGACACGTTTTCAGCAGAAGGGATGATAAAGCCGAACAGGCGGCCGACAATCTGCACCAGAATCACGACCATGATCAGTGCAATGCAGAACCCCGCTGCGTAACCAGATGCCAGGTAAAACTTGTCTCGAAGGGTACTCATGGAAGATGCCTCCCAAGGCGGCTTTCCCGCTGGAATGCCAGGGGAAAGCGTCTTGTGAATGGACCGTTAACGGTAGTTTTGCAGAATAGTGCCGACTTCCTTCGGAGCTTCTTCTTCCCATTCCTGGATCATGATGTCGCCGATCTTCTGGAATTCCTKCATCARYTGYTCKGAYGGCTCRGAYACTKYRATRCCRTTCTCKGCCAGCGTYGCSGTGTCTTCGGCRGCGGTYACTCGMACGCCYTCCCAGCCYTTSGYTTCRGCKGYCGCKGCGGCGTCRAGAATGACCTGWYGYTGTTCMTCRCTCAGSCGGCGRAAKGCGCGYTTRTTGACRACGACAACGTTCTTGGGAATCCAGGCTTTGATGTCAGTGTAGTGAGAGAGGTAATCCCAGGCCTGGCCGTTGGCGCCGGTGGATGGSGAGGTAATCATCGCGTCAATGATGCCAGTRCTGAATGCCTGGGGGATCTCAGGTACCTGAACGGTGGTYGGGGTGGTGTTCATGAGATCAGCCAGCCGTGAAGTGGACGGGCTGTAAGCGCGCATCTTCAGACCTTCCAAGTCGCTCATGGTGTTGACCGGAGCCTTTGTATACAGGCTCTGGGCTGGCCATGGCACGGTGTAAAGAAGTTTCAGGCCCTCTCTGTCGAGTTGTTTTTCCACCTCCGGTTTTGCAGCTTCCCAGAGTGCTTTGGCGTCGTCAAAACTGGTCGCCAGAAACGGGATGTTGTCGTGTTTAAACACCGGATGGGTGTTGCCCATGATGCCGATGAAGATCTCCCCCAGTTGAACCTGCCCTGTGCGGACGGCCCGCGGGATTTCCGGATGTTTGATCAGTGAGGCGCCGGAGTGGACGGTGATGTCTATCTCGCCGTCGGTGCCCGCCTTTATGTCCTCAGCGAACCCGTAGGCAATCTTGGTTGGAAGGTTGGCGTCGCCATACGGCGTTGGCATATTCCATTGGGCAGCGTTAGCTGCATGAGCCAGGAAGGCCCCGACCAAAAGAGTGGCTGTTGCAAGTTGTTTGAACATATCGATTCTCCCGTTCTCTTGTTGTTGTTGCTTTGTGAGTGAGCTTGCAGTGGCTAGAGCACGGCCAGCTCTTCATTGAGCCGCTCGGTTAGCAGCATTTTTCCCGGTACGTGGGTGATCGCGATCGGGGGACATGCGTTTTCCAGGGCAATCTGCGGAGTAACCCCGCAGGCCCAAAACACCGGTAGTTCGTCGCTGCCGATGGCGACGGCGTCACCAAAGTCAGGGGTGTTGATGTCCGTGATTCCAATCAGCGCCGGGTCGCCAATATGTACCGGGGCGCCGTGCGCTTTTGGTAACCTGGTTGTGATCTGAATCGCTCGGATGGCATCTGCGGCCCGGAACGGCCGCATGGACACCACCATGTTGCCGTAGAAACGCCCGGCGGTTTGTGTCTCAATGTTCGAGCGATACATGGAGACATTCCGTCCCTGCTCGACGTTTCTGATGGACAGTCCGGCACGGATCAAAGCGTCCTCGAACGAAAACGAGCAGCCGAGTACGAATGTTACAAAATCGTTGCGCCATAAATCGCGAATGTCATTGGCTGTCTCCGCCCGTTCACCATTGCGGAATACCTGGTACTCGGGGATGTCAGTCCGGATGTCCAGCGCTCGTCCAAGGCCCGGTAGTGAGGGTTCTCCGACCTGGGAGACGCCAATAAGCGGGCAGGCCACGGGATTGTTTTGGCAATAGAGAAGAAAATCGTTCGCCCAATCGGCCGGCAGGATAACCACATTTCCCTGGACCAGGCTCTGGGCCTTGCCACTGGTAGTTGCCGTGTAAGCACCGGAACGAATGTGTGAGCGAAGCAAGGATAATTGCTCAAGCAGGCCTGCCTTGAAGTCTGAATATTCGCCGGTATTCATCTCGGGTACCCCTGATTGAATTTATTACGCGGTTGTAGTTCAGGTTATCCCTATTGGCGAAAATGTCTAATTATGGTTTTTTGGGTTTGCTGATAAGTTTCCGTGATCACTTCGTTGCGCGTACTGTTCGGAAACTTTGACTGCCAGGTTGGCCGCCAGTTCGGCGATCGCGTTGGAGGGAGCGCTGGGATAGGAGGCTGTAAATGCCAACTCAGACGGAGTCCAGGCGGCGTCGAGCCTCATCARGCGACCGTTTTTCAGTCCATCGGCAATCACGCTCAGTGGGAGTGCAGACACGCCGATGCCATCCAGCGTCAGGCGGCGGCACGCCGCCAGCGAGCTCGATGAGTAGAAGCGGGCGGGCAATTCGTCCAACTCGCTGAATTTCTGACTGATTTCCGCAAACGGTTTGGTGTTCCTGGCATACGTGATGATTGGCCACTGGGCCAGTTCCTCAAGCTCCAGTTTCCGGTCCGGGAGTTTCAGTGCGGGACTCGCCACCCAGATCAGTGGAAAGCTGCACAGGTTCAGGTTTTCAATTTTCGGTTCGGAAACGGGGCCCATCAGAAAGGCGAGGTCAAACGTTCTGTCCAACAGGCCACTACGAAGATTCCCGGTCACGTCGACGGTGATCTCGACATCCAGGTTCGGGGTATTTTCGCTCAGCTCGCGGAAAAAGTAAGGCAGCCAGGTATGGACGATGGTTTCGGAAACGCCCAACCTGAGGATGCCAGACAGCAAAGCGACCCTGTCTGCTCGCTTACGGAGTTGCTGGGACATAGAGACGATTTTCTCGGCATAGGGCAACAACGCCTGTCCCCGGGTGGTCAACATCGTACGGCCGGAATCGCGATCAAACAGCGTTACGCCCAATTCCTCTTCAAGAGCCGCTATGCGATTGGAGATCGCGGGCTGAGTGGTGTTTTGTCGCTCGGCCGTCTTGCGAAAACTCCCAAGGGTGGCTACCCAGATAAAGGTTTCCAGATGTTTGAAGTTCATGGGCTACGCTGTGCAATGGAAGACGGAACACCTATCGATAGTGAGTGATAAGCGCTTGTTGATACTGGAAGCTTAGTACAGGTTAGCCAAACGCATAAAAGCTCTGGCCCCTTTGAACTGACCCCTCATCGTAAACATGTCTGAAGTGGCTATTCTCGGTGTTTCGGAAGCGGCGATGGGGCCGGTCTGGGATGGTGGTGAGGATTTCCAGCCAACGCCGACCCTTCCCCTGGCAGGAAGGGCCAACGCAGCCACCCGTCGTGTATGAGTCTTAGTGGCAATCGTGCTCGTCATCACCGCCGTGGTCGTCATGCCCGTGGTGATCACTGTAATTCCTCATGTGCTCCCGGAATTTTGCCTTCTGTTTGTCCGAATCCACTGCCACGGTTTTATTGGGATAGGTTCTCGCTTCGTTAATGCGATCCGCGAGACCCCCATTGGGGCCTGATAGAGCCAACGGGCTGAGAATCAGGCCAGTCGTAAATACAATTGAAATTAACATTTTCATGGCTGCACCTCGTTTTCCATGTGTTGCAGTTCCAGTAGAGCAGGTCTGGCTGAAACAGAGCTGAAATCAGGAGCAGAAAATGCATTTAAATGATGTGTTTGATAGTCCCTGTCGTGCTTTAGTGAATCGCGATAGCGGCCCTCGGGCTCAAAGCGTTTTGGGTGTCAGAGACAGCAGTTCTGCGCCCCGCCCAGTGTCGGAATTCGCGGCGGACAGCAGGATCCATAGTTTGCCATCCTCTTGCGCCATGGCGGCGATACGCCCCTCCAGCCGATAAGGCACCGTGGATTCGATAAATCGGGTTCCGTCAAAAACCAGAGAGCCAAGCCGGTTGGTGGTGGATGTCGACGCCACTGACGAAATGGGGGTATCGCTTCTTCCATTTCGTGGGAATATCAGAAACCGCTTTTGGTTTTCCGGTCCGTTCAACAACACGGGCGATGGTTCGATGTTAACGTGAGCGACCGGGCTGAACGCCTGGCTTGGATTGAGCTCATAGCTCAGTGATGACAGCTCGGTGCCCACATTTCTTTCGGACCGGTGAATGACATTGTCCGAGCTGTTTCTGACCACTAGTGCACTGTCACTAATGGAAATGGATTCGAATTTCCCGTCACCCGTAAGGTCGGTCAAAAGCGATCCGATAACCCTGAAAGACGCCGGTAGCGACAGCGAAGGCGTGTTTTGTTGCAGGGCGTTATCGGCACTGATTGAAAATTCCCGCAGTGGCTGACCATAAAAGTCATTTCGGTTGAACGGCTGGCCAATAAGAGTCTCTGCGGTGCGATTGCCATCCAGGTCGAAGGCACCAAGCATGAAGGGTAAGTTGGTGCGAAACTCGGTGACTTGATCGCCGTCAAGCCTGAGCAACATCCCTTCAACCTTTTCGCCATCCCAGGTGGTGAGCGCCAGGAAGAGCCTGGAGCTGCCTTCGGGTTGCCACCACCTCACGGAAAGCAACCGGTTGCGGTGCGGTATGGGGAAACTGACAATTTGCTGTATCGCCTCGGCCTGATAAGAGCTGACGGTGATCCGGTCTTCGGTGCCAGCAGCAATGAGTAACTCAGGGCCGTTAACAATCAGGTCGCTGGAAATTGGTTGAGTCTCAAGCAGGGCGCGTCGTTCGGGATAGGGCAATGGTGGAAGACCCTGGCCCATATCCGCTTGGACCAATGGCTGGGGATCGAAGCCATTCTGACTGCCTTGTATCTTGTACGAGGCGATTGGCCAGTCCGGCACATGGTCCACGTTCAGCCGGGAGTCTGTATATCTGAACACCAGGCCAGAGAAGCCGTCAGGAGCGCTGGCCTCGTCTCCCGAGGAGTATCCCAGCCAATAGATGTGCGGCAGTTGGCTTCTTAGCTCTGAATACAATTCTCTGCCCTGGTCCTGGGGGTCAATAAAATAGGCATCCAGGCCCCAGAAACGCCTGACTTTCTCGCCCGTCTTTGGCGGCGCGCCCTTGATTACTCTGGCGATAGAGTGGTTTTCGTTTGCCCGCGTAATGCCAAGTAAGGCGCTTGCTTCAGACTCCAGGGTCATTTCCTCGCCGGTGGCTGGATGCGTCACTGTCTGCCCGGGGTCGGTCACTGAAAATAAATCGCCGACACTCACTCCCTGTGAGGTCCCGAGGTCGATGTAGGTGCTCCGGGTGTTCGAATCAGGGCCGGGAATGACGACACCTTGCCTGGCCTCGAAGTCGTGAATGATCTCGTCCCTGGCCAGCCCATCGGCGATGGCCGCCTGACAAAAACCGATAAGAATCACAACGGGAAGAATTTTCCTGTGCATGACCGCGCTCTCGTTGGAGTATGGATGGGTGGAGGCATATTGGCCTGGAGCTTGCGCAAAAAAAAGGGAACGCCATGACTGTGGCGTTCCCGTTAGACGTTAAAACCGAATTAAGGTTTCGGCATTACGAGTTAGAATTTATAACGGACTCGGCCCGCGATGTGAACAAT
This sequence comes from Fidelibacterota bacterium, assembly GCA_002402135.1. Lineage (GTDB taxonomy): Bacteria > Fidelibacterota > Marinisomatia > Marinisomatales > UBA2128 > UBA2128. Next base: position 5,664 of record NVVH01000051.1, read on the forward strand.
ATCCTCGTCAGCCTTTCCGTCCCGGATAGCGGCTTCCTCGAACGCATCCATTGCGTCTCCGGCCACCAGATAAGCCGCTTCCGCAGCAATTTCAAGACCGCTGTAGGGCTTGTACGTAAGGCGTCCCCCGAACTCAAAGCCGAGTGAGTTATCTTCACTTCCGTCGCCAAGAGTGACATCTTCAGCGAGCGCGTTATAAATGGCCATTCCGCTAACCGTGACCTGGCTGGACAGTTTGTGGTCTATCTGAACCTTGTTCAGCAGGTAGCCCTTGTCCAGAAGGTAGGGCGTTTCAGCAAAGTAATCGTCGTCCGTGAAGTTTTCCTGAAAAATCATACTTTCGTTGATATCGACGTCTGTCGCGATAAATGCGTCGAAATCTCCATCGGTGGAATTGTCGTCTCCGGAGGAGTACCAGACGGTGTAGGTCAGTGTAGTGGCGCCAAAGTCATATCCGACATCACCGCGAAGAAAATAGGCGGAAAGATCGAAGCTGTTATTCGCGCTGGCTGCACCTGACAGAGGAGTAAAGGTTACGCCCTCTATCGTGCCCGTCTGGTAAATAGCTGTGCCTTTAACAAACAGGTTGCCGCCAGAGGAGGGGCTTCTGTAGTCAAAGGTTCCGCCAACGATCGACACGTCGTATCTGGAGTTATCAGCAATCGCTTTAAGTTCGTAGCCGATGCTGTTGATGTTTCCCGTACCTTCCGAGATTTGATCGTTTCTCTGGTATAGCAAGAAGCCACCAAGCTTAAGGTTGGGACTCATTGCGCCGTCAATATTGATGGTGAAGTTGTCCGCACCGTCAAAGCCGTCATCAGCAGATTCCGCGGCGTTTTCGTTAGACGAATCACCCCGTCCTCACAAAAGCTGATAATTCCACATGTGAGACAGCGGACCCTGGGCCATCACGCCCGTTGCCGTTTCATTCCACAAATGCTGATCAACCGATACCGGTTGCAAGCCCATCTTGATTCGGTGATCGCTGTTGGATGGTACAGCGAAGTCCACGTATGCCCAGCGGGTCTCTACGTTGACGCCATCGCCTGAAAAGTCGCCACCTGAACCCTCGCCGTAGCGAATGCCACCAATTTCCGTGGCGTAGACACCTTTGACTTCATCGTTATCCGTTGCCGCTTCAAACCAGAGACGATACTTGATTTCGCCGAAATTTTCGGTTTTGCCATCGTCTTTAAGCCTGTTTTCTTTTCCCGTCAGACCGGACCCATTAAACCAGTCGCGCTGATTGCTGTAGGCCTGGAACCGATTATTCATATCACCGTGAAAATCAAATTTTGCTACCTGGACTGGACTGATACGCTATAACCCATTGCGGCGTTCGCGATAAGAATAGCCGAGCACAGCCTCGCTTTGTTGAAGTTGAGCACTTTTTTTGGCGGAAAGGTCGGAGTCTGTGACTAAATAGTCAATAGCGAAAAAAAATCCTTACCCTAAAAACCTTCGGCACCTCAACCCTAAAATATTCAGAGTCAAAGCGCCGAAGACTAGTCTTTCGCTGTCGTTACGACAGTTTAAAAGTTGTACTGAGCGGCAAACATCAACCGGCTCGCATCCCCATCGTCACCGTCAACTTCGTCGACCATGAAGTAGCTGTATTCAACACCCATGGTCACTGCTTTCGCAGGAGACCACTGGTAGTTAATCATCGCCATGGTGTTAGTTTCCTGTTTGTTACCAATGTCGGCTGAACCGGGAAGATCACGCAGCGCGTCATCCCAGTCTACCTCCACCATGCCGACGCCCGTGTTTATTGAGCGGCCACCGCCCAGGTCAAAGGACGCGCCGGCTGAGGCACCGTACCCGCTGATCAACTCAACGCTGCCTGAGCTATTAACATAGCCGTAATCTACGGCATAGTTGTCACCTGACCGGTACAGGTAGATGTCGCCACCGTTCACGTAGTTGAAAACGCCATACAGTGTCACCGTGTCTGAGGCTGCGAAGGTGAGCGCGCCAAAAGCGCCGTAACCGATTGCACTGTCATCTTGAGTGCCGGTATCGTAATCAATTTGGCGCACGAATGCGGCAGTTGAGTAGGAGATGGCACCAGCGCTATCTTCCAGGCGTGCGGTTGCAATCGGCAGACTTGTTTTCTGCTCAATGTCCGGATCGGTAGCGATGAGGCTTGCGAAATTAAAGGGCTGTTCGAGGGAGACGGACACTGGGCCGCTGGTATAACGCACCTGAGATGTCCGGAACTGGCTGCCTGCGTTGCCTGGCATGCCGTCAAACTCGAGTGTCGGGATGAAGCCAACAAAACTGTTGTAGTTTGACCAGTTTTGGCCCGCCATCACGCCCTTGTACTCGCCATACGCGTGACGAAGCCGGAGGTTGCCGTACCGAAAGCCGCCCTCAACGACTATCTTGACGCCCTGAGGAAGCGTCGCTTTCACGCCGAGCCTGCTTTGCGTCGCGTCAGCGCCGAAATAGCCAGTGGCCTCGTTGATTTCGTCTGCTCCAGTATTAATCTTGCTGAAGTCGCCCGCCCGAGTTGGTTCTGAGATGTCTTCCTCAATGTCGTAGCTGGCGTTAAGGCGGGCGTAACCGTACACTTCTATTTCGTAGCCCTTCAGATTGGTCATATGGTCGGCATCGCCCAAAATCTTCATGGCACTAGCTGGACTCGCAATGCCAAAAACCAGCAAGGAGGTTGCTGCCTGGATGGAGGTTCTCAGTTTTGATCTTTTCATTTGTTGTCTCCGAGTAATATTATTATTCGACCCGTCAACGAGGTTAGTTAGCAATCGGTAACAATTCAAATGAATTTGCATTTTATTTAGACGAAGGTCTATAAATTCTTTTCGTTGTAATATAGACATCTGCGGTTACCTGAGCAGCCCGTATTGCTGTAGTGGCTGCAGAAACCGATGGCTTCGACGTTGAGCGCGCCATGGCGCAAACGGGCACCCAGTTCGTAGTTTACGCTGATTTCCGGGTCTAGGTCGGTGTCACTGGCACCCACTCCGGGTAGCAGTTCCGTGGTGCCAGGCTGGTGTGCACCTTGGTGAGAAAATCAAAAAAAAGGGCAGAAAGATCTGCCCTAAAAACCTGAGTAACCTCTTTAACTCGGGATCGATACTATCAGGGTAGGTTGAATCCAACCTGAATTTTCAGATTATTTTTTTCAACGATCCTCGTTATTGGCGTCGAGTCAAACATAAGCTCGATCAAGGATCAGAATGCGTACTGGAACCTTGCGCGAACTTCATCTCCGCTCGCGCCATTGGCTTCTTCGCCATCCATGTAGCTCATACCCAGTCGAACATTCTTGTTGGCGTAATAGTTAACGCCCAGTGTTGTYTGCTCGCCGTCGGTCGTGGYCAGCCCCACRTCACTGTATTTTCCGTCRCCATCYTCAAAGCGGGCAACAACTTCCCAGGCCCCTTTGGGYGATGCCGGTTTTACCCGCTTGAATGCTCCGGCTTTGTAAGGGCGGCTTTCGCCGGTGATGATCCAGCCAAGCTGCACGTAATAACCATTAACATCCACTTGGCCTTCTTCGGAATCGAAATATTCGGCCTGGGC
>NVVH01000052.1 GCA_002402135.1 Fidelibacterota bacterium
TCAATCGAGGCCTTTATTGTTTTATGGAGAAAAGGAGGATACAATGAGAAAATTTACACTTATTTCTTTCACCTTAATGTGGGTGCTTTCAGCTCAAAACAGTGAAACGGATAAGTTGGTAAAAGGATTATTGGGTGATACTCCAATAGAAGAAGACTTACAAGAACTCTGTGATGTTATCGGGGGTCGGCCAACTGGGTCGAGAGCCAATTTTCTATCCATAGACTGGGGCCTGGAAAAATTCCAAGAGGCGGGAGTCAGCGCCAGCAAAGAGGCATTCACAATGCCGGGCTTGTGGCTGGAGGATGAGTCGTCTGCCCAAATAAGCGGTGACGTGGAATTTGAACCGCGGGTGGTCGCCCTTACTTTTTCAGAAGGAACATCCCGCAGAGGTATAAAAGCAGAACTTATAGATGGTGGACGTGGAACAGTCGATGATTTTACTAAACTGGGAGAAAAGGCAAAAGGSARYTTTRTAYTRATTGAAACWGATGARYTGGTTGATTTAGATGGTCTTTTTAAAGAATACGCTGACGCAGTTCTGATTGAAGATTTGGCCTATGGCGCCGGTGTAAAAGGGGTGGTTTATATGTCTTCTCGTCCCATGCGGCTGCTTTATCGTCAYAATGCATCAAGRAGCTTCGASAATACYCTGCCTATGGTTGTTATGGCCAGAGAGGATGCTAAGAGGTGCCTTAGAGCCTTGCGTAATGATGGTTCGTTGGCTCTTCGTGTAAAAATAAACGTGAGAAAGGGAGGGCCCTACAAATCTTATAATGTTATTGGGGAAATAAAAGGATCTGAACGGCCCGAAGAAATAGTCATAATTGGTGCACATTTGGATTCATGGGGACTTGGGACGGGCGCAAACGACAATGGCTGCAATGTTGCCATGATGATTGACATCGCCCGCCAAATGATAAAGCTGGACATAAAACCCAAGCGAACAGTCAGGTTTGCCCTTTGGAATGGCGAAGAACTGGGACTTTATGGTTCAATGGCCTATACTGATAAAAATGAACCCCAATTAGGGAATCATATTATGACCATGTCAGTTGATATTGGYAGCGGACAGATTACRGGATTTTTCACKGGCGGGAGACCAGATGTKTTGGCAGCGACAAATAAGGTAACRGAGGAAATTGCGGAGCTYGGCCCCTTTACAAACATAGACATTCCKCTTGTAGGGACGGATAATTTYGACTTTATGATGCAYGGSGTWGGCAATTTAATAGGTAAYCACGAYCCYGCAAATTATGCMCCAAACTATCATGCTGAATCTGACACCTACGAYAAAGTGGATCTAAAATCTTTAAAAGTGAATTCAGCAATTGTGGCTGCTGTAACACTYGRRTTTGCAAACGACYTGAGTWTAAGTCTTCCCCGCCAATCAAKGGAGGAGATCGAAGAATTGGTGAATTCTACAGACTTAGAGCAGCAAATGAGGTCAATGATGGGAATTTGGGATCAGTGGAAAGAAGGTAAAAGGGGAAGACAATAGTTTAATGATTTCCAACGTGAGAGAGCGATGCGCAAAATAGTCTTAGGTAAAACAGGTGCCGAAGTATCGGCGGTGAGCCTGGGGACATGGTCTTACGGTAGCGGGAATGTAACCGCGGGAGTCTCTGTGGGATGGCCCGGCCAGCAGGACGATGATTCACGGGCGGCRCTGATGCGTGCCTGGGAATTGGGGATCAATCATTGGGATACAGCGGATGTCTATGGCGATGGCTACTCCGAACAAATAATTAGCTCCATGTGGGATAAAATCCCCCGGRATGACATATTTTTGGCCACGAAAGTAGGCTGGGCACGMGGACCCCACGACTATTTTTATCACMCCGGTCAAATGCGGGGACAGATGGAACAGTCGCTGCGCAATCTCCAGACAGATTGTATTGATCTCATCTATTTTCACCACTGYAACTTTGGAAAAGATGAGGAGCACTTCGATGATGCCCTAGAGGTTRTGGCAAGGTTTCGGGAAGAGGGGAAGACGCGCTTTATCGGTCTGTCGGACTGGGATTCGACAAAGATCCTGAAGTTTATTGATCGAGTTAACCCTGATGTGGTACAGCCGTACCGGAACGTCATGRATGACATGTACGCCTTCAGCGGACTGAAAGCGTGGATAGATGAGCATAACGCGGGTGTCTGCTTCTTCTCTCCATTAAAGCACGGGCTGTTGACAGGAAAGTACACGGAACCGGCAACTTTCCCCGAAGGAGATTACCGGCGGAATGTGGAGGATTTTAATGATCCGGAGATAATCGCTAAGATGCAGGAAAATCGCAGGAAATTAGAGGAGAGATTCAAGGAACACCCTCAACCTGTCATGCGCGGGCTCATTGATACGCTTCTGGCAGACGCTCCCACAGGTTGTGTGTTGCTGGGGCAGCGAAATGTTCAACAGGTGGATGCGGCAGCGGTATTGGGAGATATTATGGAAGAGCATGATGCTGACTGGGTTTCAGCTCTATACAGTTAGAAGGGCAGATGTTTTAAGGCGGTTAACTGAATGAACCACATAAAAAACCTTCGTCCATTTCATTTGGCGTTTCCAGTTTTGGACCTTGAAGAGGCCCGGGATTTTTATATGAACACTTTAGGCTGTTCCATAGGCCGGGAATCTGATCAATGGATTGATTTCAACCTTTATGGTCACCAGATTGTGGCCCATCTGAGCCCTAATGAGATAAAAGATGTGAACAGGAGTCAAGTAGACGGTGATGCGGTTCCAGTCCGCCATTTTGGAGTGATTCTTGAGAATAATGAATGGCAAAAACTGGTAGATCGATTAAAGACCAAAGGAGAAGATTTTTTAATTGAACCGAGAGTACGATTTGAAGGAAAATCTGGCGAGCAGCGTACACTGTTCATTCTTGATCCCAGCGGTAACGCACTGGAGTTTAAATCTTTTGCACATGATGGGCATATTTTCAGGAGATAGGTGTGTATTCAAAGTATCATCTTGATCTGGAAAACCCTCCACAATGGTTGACTTTACTGCGTCAGGATCTAAACTTGAAAGGTGTGGGTCTTGGCGTATTCAACTTCCCCGCCGGTAAAGGTTATACTTACATGCACAAGCATGAAAAACAAGATGAGGTGTATATATTTTTGAGAGGATCAGGGGTGATGCAGATCAACGAAGAACAGATTAAGGTAAAGGCTGGAGATATAATCCGCATTCCACCAGAGGACAAGCGTGCCTTATGTGCGTCGAAAAGTGAAGGAATTTTCGGCATCTGTGCCGGTGGAATGCCAACGGAAAAATTCCCCAGGAAAAAAGACTCAAAAGCATCTTTTGATGATGGCATCCCTTTATATAATGAGTTGCCGCCTTGGTATGAAGGAAATAAGAAGGTGATAGAACTGAACAAGAAATTAAGAGCGCAGCGGGAAGGAAAAGAAAATGATTGACAAGGCAAAACTAATGGAAAAATATCGCCGGGAGGTGAATGTTGATGAATATAAGGAGATACGAGACCTGTATATAATACATTCCAAGGCGGAGGACAATCGTGACATTGCAGGCCTTCTTTCAACCTTAACAGAAGACTGCGTTTATGAAATGGTTCAGGAAGGAAAACAATGGCAGGGTCATGCGGGTGCCGCGGAATTTTATACCGGCCTTCTATCAGCCTTTCCTGATATCCATTTTGATTTAACAGATATTGTGATCGGCCCTCAAGGAGTTTGCGAGGAAGCCCAAGTCACCGGAACTCATTTGGGTCAATGGTTGGGTGAAGAACCAACCAATGCGCCCGTAAATTTTAAGGTTATCATTTTCTTCCCCTGGGACAGGGAAAAGAGGCTTTTTAAGGGAGAGAAGATTTACTTTTTTCCATAATGAAAGACGCACTACTGATATCGACACACACCAGATTAAACAAATGGATATAAATTAAGTGGAGCGAAGCACAGCGGGTTTTTTCACTGGCATTTCCTTATTGTTTTTTGTTCAACTACTTTTTCCCGGGGAAGCAGCACTTTCTTCTATAAAAATAGCAGACGGTTTTTCTAAACCTGTTTATATGTGTCAGGCACCGGGGGACAACAACAGGCTTTTTGTACTGGAACAAAAAGGGGTAATAAAAATCATCAAAAATGGTAAAAAGGAACGCAAGCCCTTTGCTAACCTCCGGGATCGTGTACACAATCCGCTTATGCCGGGCGATGAGCGCGGTCTCTTAGGGATGGCCTTCCATCCGAACTACCAATCAAATGGCTATGTGTATCTCAATTATGTGGATGAAGACGATCATACTATTGTTTCCAGGTTCTCAGTTTCAAACAACCCTAATCGGTTAAATGCAAAATCAGAAAGAATATTAATCAAGCTGAAACAGCCCTTTACCAATCATAACGGGGGTCACATTGTTTTTGGTCCTGATGGATATCTTTATATTTCTTTGGGCGATGGCGGAAAAGCGGGCGACCCCTATAACAACGCACAAAACCTGGGGAACCTGTTTGGAACGGTATTGCGTATTGATGTAGATCGTGGCGAACTGTATGCTATACCAGAAGACAATCCTTTCATAAACAGTCCAAAAACCAGAGGAGAAATATGGYTTTATGGTTTACGTAATGTATGGCGTTTTTCCTTTGACAGAGAGACAGGCGATGTTTACATCGGAGATGTAGGCCAGAATATGTGGGAAGAAATTGATTTCGTGTCCGCAGAAGAAGCCGGGGGACAGAATTTTGGCTGGCGGGTAATGGAAGGAACACATTGTTATAACCCCCCTGAAGATTGTGAACAAATTGGGGTGCTACCGATCTATGAGTACCCTAATGATGCCAACTATATGAAAGTCCTTACCGGCATGGATGAACCCAACGTGGACGGCTGTTCAGTTACGGGTGGCTATGTTTATCGCGGTAAAGACATTCCCGGTTTGAACGGAACTTATTTTTTCGCTGACTATTGTTCCGGGAATATCTGGACGTTTAAGGAAGTTGAAGGTATGGCCACAAACTTTCGAAATCGTACAGCAGAGATCAATCTGGGTGGCGGTCAGTTTACCAACTATATTTCTTCCTTTGGCGAGGATAACAACGGGGAACTGTATTTTGTGGATTATAATGGAACGATCTACAAACTGATTGCCGCAGGAAACTGAAGGTTTGACTCAGTGATTGGAGATATGGGATCATCATATCAAGGATATGTAAATAGGGATACTGGATAAATGAGTAAAGCACAATTTCCAAGAGAAACCGTTACGGGCACTTTTAATCGGCAGGAAAGCAGTTTTCGAAAGTGGATAGAACAMGGGACCGAGTTTGAGCCGGCACCGAATCGCTACCACTTATACCTGTCTTATGCCTGTCCTTGGGCTCATCGAACACTTATTACCCGGGCACTGAAGAACTTGGAAGATGTCATTTCAGCATCATTTGTAGACCCAGTTCGCGATGATAAAGGCTGGAGATTCAGCACTGAAGGTAGCCCCTATTTTGATTGTGTGAACGGGTTCAATTATCTGAGCGAAGCTTACAAGAGMACCAATTCTAATTAYGACAAACGGGTATCAGTTCCGGTCYTGTGGGATAAAGAGACCGGGCAGATAGTGAACAACGAATCGTCAGACATTATAATCATGTTAAATGATGCCTTTAACTCATATACCAAYTCCGATTTGGACTTGTACCCGGAAGAACTGAAACACGAAATTGATGAACTGAATGATTTTATTTATACCCACATCAATAACGGCGTATATAAATGCGGTTTTACAACCGATCAAAATGTATATGAATCAGAGTGTAATAAATTGTTCAATGCTCTGGACAGAATTGACGAAAGGCTGTCGGGAAAAACATATCTTGTTCAGGACAAGCTCACCTTGGCAGACATTAGACTTTTCCCGACCCTGATCCGCTTCGATGTGGTTTACTACAACCACTTCAAAACCAACAAAAAGCACATATATGAGTATGAAAATCTCCGGCCGTTTTTGAAGAACCTGTATCACAGGGAGAAGATCAAACCCACGGTTAAATTTGATGAAATCAAGGATCATTATTTCAAGACGCATCAGTATATTAATCCCACACGAATCGTTCCCTCTGGTCCGGATATTATTTCCAGGCTTGGCTGAAGAAAATAAATCGAGGCAGTCGGAACCATATGAGTGAAAAGGGAGATACACCACTAAGCCTAAAATCGCACTGGGAATGCACTAAGTTCAGAAAGCGGAAGAGGGGTCAGCCTACRCTTGGTGCGCTTGCAAGCATTCCGGGAATTAACCTTACTGCGACGGGACGCACTCGCAACYGATATATTCTATCCCCTTATTTTAAATCAAGATAAGGTTTGAATAGAGAATTATACGGATTTTTTGATCAATAAATCGTATAAAAGAACCGAGACCATGARAATAAATGATAGATACATCAAGATACCGGAAAGAATTACAACATAACTGAAAACGGGATGAAAATATCTTAAACCCCACAATGCCCCGAATGTAGTAATGGTTGCGATCAAGGGTTCGATGATTAAGATGTTCTTCCAAATCCCTGTGATTACTGAATTAAATTGAAACATCACTCCAAGTATTAAAAATATTATTGAAAATGAAACGAGATGCGTATGAGTAGTCAAGAGCATTCCTTCAAAAGATTTAGGATATTTTTCCAGAATTTCAAATTCCCCAGCATCAGATCCCGCAAAATGTTCTTCAGTCCCTACCGGATTAAAACCTGTTGTGGAATAAACATACACAATTCCAACTCCTACACCCATGGACAAAACAATAATAAATGCGGAAAGAAAGAACCTTATTTTTTTATTCAATTCACATAATTTTATATCAGTCATTCTATATCAGRTCCTTTTTAATCGCTTTTAATAATAGGGTTAATTTATGAATTCCCTTTGAAACCGAATTCACTGAAATGGTTGCACCACTGATACCATCAATATCGTTAAAAAYAGAATCTGAGGACTTACCCAAAAATTGTTTTAACCAACTTTTACTCCCAACTTCACCTCCAATAGGTTCACGATATTTTATAATAACGGCTCTTTCTAAAAACCCATCAGAATCATACAAAACCATAAATGTAATTGGCATAGACTTCCCCTTTACATTATCCAAYAAAGCRAATCCATATAYACTATCATTTTTGCTTATAACCCAYGTATAAACAAAATCYGAATAAAACCKTTGTTTTGATACTTTTTGGATTGAATCTTTTAGTGTGTGGGTTAATTCAAATTTCCTGAAATTAACTTCAGATGTATTTCCAAATTCTTTGTAAATCACATTTTCGGCTTTTTCCCGGATTCCGCCAAGCAGTAAAGAAACCATCAAAGAACCGATGGCTACAGCACGATACACCAGCCTGCTTTTGGACAACGGAATTCGGAGATTAGAAATTATAACCCATCCCAACGTTGATCTGCGTTGTTTCTTCTTCATCAGATTCTTTTTTATGYGTACCATATTCAAATTTAAAAGCTACATTTGATATTGGCCAGTAAGTTACACCAAACTTATTTATCGTATAATGCTCGCCCGGGTCATCATTTCCGCGGTTATAGTCAGACATACGTACCCAYGGCATTAATGTCCCTTTTAAGCCAAGGGGTGAACCCACGTTATAACCCAAATCYACATAATAACCCCCACTTGTTTCGTAACCCAAAGGATTGTTTTTGTATGAAATTGAACCGTATTCTAAAACAGCATATACATTATTCGCATTATATTTTGCATGCAGCTCTACCAAAGAAAAACCCACGCTAGCTGAATCTGCATCATTAACAATAGAATTGCCTTCGGTATCTGTGGCGAAATAAGCAGATGTGGGTGCATTGTGCGTGGTGTAAGAACCGCCTACACGTAGACCAGATATTCCGGTGTAATTAATACTCACGTTTTTTACCATGTCATATGCTGTGGTTTTATATCCTTTACCTCGACCACCACGGAGCCCCTTACCCATGGCATCACCATCCATGTCTTCTAGTAATGCCACCCGCCAGCGAACACCCGCCATTGTTCCATACACAGCTGCGCCATTACCAAACCAGGTTGTTGGAATAACATATTTACTGTAATCCGGTCGCTCAACACTTAAGAATAAGGGTGGTTCATGGTATTCATTTATTAAGCCAACAGATGGTAAAATTACACCTACTTGGAATCCAATTTTGTCTGTGTGATAGTTTACAAACGCCTGTTCCAATTCAAGTTCGCCCGTTTTTGTTACATCTGAATCTGTTCCATCTGTATCAGTATCACCGGGGATTACATTATTATGTTCAAGTTCAAGTTCAGATTTAAATGACCATTTTTCTGAAAATGAATAACCGTAAAAAATGATAAAACGGTGGAAGTCTAATTTTGTTGTRGCAGCATCAGCCCCTGACTGACTTCTATTGTAATGGAGTTCRCCATARCCGCCTATGCTGTACCCYGGCTCAAAAAAATCATTTTGAGCTAAGAGCAAYCCCCCCAGGAATAAAAGGTTTATTATTATTGTTTTCATCTACTGTATAATTATCTGCAATTACACTAAATGCATCAGGATGTATTGATGGAATTTTATAGGCTCTATAATACCATCCCCAAGCACTATTAATATTGCCAGTATGCTTCCAGATTATC
>NVVH01000053.1 GCA_002402135.1 Fidelibacterota bacterium
CACCGCGCTCAAGACCGCGGGCGTGCTTCCGGTCGGACTCGACATCGACAACCTGGTCGAACTGGCCAAGACCCAGCTCGAGCGGGAGGCCGACTATCTCGCCGAATGCATCCGGACCGGATGGATCTCCTCGGAGGGACCGTTCATCAAGCGCTTCGAGCAGGCGATGGCCGAGGCTGCGGGACGGCGCCACGGCATCGCCGTGACCATCGGCATGGACATGGCGAACTTCGTCGCCATGCGCAGCGGTATCGCTGTTGCCAGGCAACGATTGGAGGAGACAGCCAATGGAGCGGAACGTGTTACTGATTGAAACCCTAACGCACGTTCACACACGAAATCAGGGAAGCTTATGCTTCAGTATCCTCAAATCGACCCGGTAGCCATTGCACTGGGCCCACTGAAAATCCATTGGTACGGCCTGATGTACCTTGTCGGTTTTCTCGCGGCCTGGTGGCTGGGGCGTCGTCGGGCTCATCGACTCGGGTTGAACGCAGACGCTGTTGAAACATTGATTTTCTACTGCGCGATGGGCGTCATTCTCGGTGGCCGCGTCGGTTATGCGCTCTTCTACGGTTTTGACAAGCTGGCAGACAATCCGCTTTGGCTGTTCAAGGTCTGGGAAGGGGGCATGAGTTTTCACGGCGGCTTGACCGGCGTCCTGATTGCAGCCTTGGTCTTCGCCCGCAAGCAGAACCTGCGGTTTTTCCAACTCACGGATTTTATAGCGCCACTGGTGCCAATTGGCCTGGGGGCGGGTCGCCTTGGCAACTTTATCAACCACGAGCTCCCGGGGAGGGTCAGCGACGTGCCCTGGGCCATGGTGTTCCCGAATATGGGGTCGGCGCCGCGTCACCCGTCGTCATTGTACGAGTTTGCCCTGGAAGGTGTTGTGCTGTTTGTGGTGCTGTGGTGGTTCTCACGCCACCCTCGTCGGATGGGCGCAACGTCCGGCCTGTTCCTGTTGCTCTACGGAATTTTCCGTTTTGCGGTCGAGTTTGTTCGCCTCCCCGACCCGCAACTGGGGTTCATTGCCCTCGGCTGGGTGACCATGGGGCAACTGCTGACCCTGCCGATGATCCTTGGCGGCCTTGCATTAATTGCCTGGTCAAGACGTCAACCGATCAATAAAACGGAGGCGGCGACAGCCAGATAAAAGCTGTCTTAGCTTGTTTGTTCGTTGACTTACGAGGAAAACTTAACATGACAGAAACTATTGGTCATTCGGGAGCCTGGGGTATAGCGGCGATCATGATCGTGCTGATCTCCTGGGTCATGTATCGTTGGCTCGCTCCCAGAACATGGCGGGAGTGGGGCAGTGCCGGGGTGGTGCAGGCGTTTATAATCGCATTGTATGCGGAGATGTACGGCTTCCCTCTCACTGTCTATTTGCTCGTGCGGTTCTTTGATCTGGACGGTAGCGACCTCAGCGCGAATCTCTGGTCCTCGCTGCTTGGTGTCGGCGAGGTGGGCATGCTTATCTCAATGTTGCTTGGTTATACTCTGGCTGTGACTGGCATCGGTATTTTTCTGCAGGGATGGCGCGAACTTCATCGTGCACACCAACAAGGGCGTCTTGCAACGGATGGGCTCTACGGTTTGGTGAGGCACCCGCAGTATACGGGCCTTTTTCTCATCCTGTTCGGGGAGGGGATTGTGCACTGGCCGACGCTGTTCTCCGTTAGTCTGTTCCCCATCATTGTCCTTGCCTACAGCTTGCTCGCACGGCATGAAGAGCGACAGGTYATTGAGCGGTTCGGTGASGRGTACCGGACCTATCAGCAGGAAGTGCCAAGGTTTGTTCCACGAATGGGCCGGCTTGCAAAACTCGTTGGCAAGTCCCGCTCGGGGTTGGGTTGACACACAGGGTAACGCAGGGCGTTACCAGCGTTTTATGGGGCACACGCAATGACGACGGCTTTTACCGAAGTCTCCCGGGACTATGATGATCTGTGGCTTTTGACCAGGGATTACCGGGGCTGGATGCTGAAAAAGCTTCTYAATCATTTRAATATGCAGGCTGACAGCCGGTTTGCAGACCTTGGTGGTGGGACCGGTATCTTCACACATCTGCTCAGCCAGGCTGTGCCGCTGGAATCTGAAGCGATATGCGTGGACCCYTCAGGCGCCATGCTCCTGAATGCTGAACAATACAGCGGCATCCAGACCCGTTGTGCATCCGCTGAAGCGTTCATTGRCAGYGGGGTGCAACTGGACCGGGTGCTGATCAAGGAGTCCATTCATCACATCCGCAATCGTGAGAGATTCTGGAAAAAAATGCGCTCATGTTTGCGACCGGATGGTCGTGTTCTGGTGGTCACCCGGCCCAGTTTGCCCGAGTTTCCCCTTTTCAGCCGGGCGATGACTGCCTTTTCAGAGAGTCAACCGGAGCTTGACATTCTTCTCGGTGAAATCGCCGCCTCCGGCCTTGGTGCGGTGACAAGCAGGGAAGAGTACCGCGTCGAAATCCCGAAGGATCGCTGGTATGCGATGCTGCGGGCGCGTTTTATGTCAAATCTGGCAGGTTTTACTTCTGATGAAATTGAGAAAGGTATTCTGGAAATCGATGATCAGCTGGACGGGGATCAGATTCGATTTATTGATCATCTGTTGTTTGTGCTCGTCGAGCGCGAGTCAGACATGCCCAGTGGACAGGCGAAGGCTTCTCCAGCGGCGAAATGAAGAAACGATGTACAGATCGTCTTTTCGGCTAGATCAGCATTTTAGTGAGCTAAGACAGCTTCGTGCCGGCATGATTAATTGCTTGACGCCTGTGGCGTGAAAGCCGTACCATCACGAGAATTCTTGAAAACTCAATTACCTGGGTCACTCCACTTGCCACGCTTGATAACGCCTAAAGCCCTTCTTAATCTGCTGTTGCTGATCATGGCAATACAGCCGGTGCTGGCGTTCGGGCAATTCACGGCAGACACAKCAGAACCTCCTGCCCGTTTCGGCCACATGGCCATGGTGGACTGTTGGAGTGCCAGCACTGACGGGCATTCGGAACAGGATATGGCCTGTGGTGATATGGCGTCTACCGATTGTGCTATCGCCGCCAACCAGGGCAGTTGCGGTGCGATGCTATCCGCACTGGTTTCTGAGAAGGCGGTTTTGCCAGTGCAATGTTCTTCCGACCCTACCTCTCTTCGTCCCCGAGAAGTCTATCTCAGCGTTATCCTTGATACCCTTACACCTCCCCCTGATTTCTCAGTAGTCTGATCTTAGTCTTTATCTAAGTTCGCACGTTTACACCTGGGCCGATAGGCCACTCGGGCGAGCGTCTATAAGCTTCAAATAAGGAAACATCAATGCGCATTTCCCTGATGGCGATGGTGATCGCTGTCGCTTTTGGTCTGGGCTGGCTGGCCAGCCTGCAAATCATGCCGATGTCAGAATCCGCCGRTTCTGGTAATCCTGCCGGTGAATCGGCGGATGAAAAGCCCTTGTACTGGGTTGCTCCCATGGATGCCAACTACCGCCGTGACAAGCCTGGCAAGTCCCCCATGGGAATGGACCTGGTGCCGGTGTACGAAGAAAGCAGTAGCGGCCGGGACGACGGCGGGGTTCAGATCAATCCTGCAGTCAGAAACAATCTGGGGGTTAAAACCCGGGCAGTTTCCCGTGGGGCAGTGTCTGTTCCGGTCCGAACCGTGGGTTATGTCACTGACAATGAAGATCAACTGATTCAGGTGCACAGCCGCATTGCCGGATGGGTCGAGGTGTTGCATGTTCGGTCAGAAGGAGAAATCGTTGACCGTGGTGAACCACTGTATGAGATCTATTCACCGGAGTTGGTGAATGCCCAGCAGGAGTTTCTGATGTCCGAGCGCCTTGGGCGGGGCTCAGAGGCAACAGCGACCGGCGGAAAGCTGCGCGCGCTGGGCATGACGGATAGACAGATTGCCAACCTGAAAAAAACAGGAAAAATCCGAGAACGCATCACCGTATTTGCCCCTGGCTCCGGCTATGTGGCCGCATTGCCTGTTCGTGCCGGCATGTACGTGCGCCCGGATACTGAAATCATGGCCATTGGCAGTCGCGATTCGGTGTGGGTGATCGCCGAGTTTTTTGAACGTCAGGCCGGGCTGGTTGAAGCGGGTCAGGCCGTTGAATTCACCACGCCGTCCATGCCGGATACAAACTGGAATGGTGACATTGACTACGTTTACCCGGAACTGGATCCCAAAATGCGGACTCTTCGGGCCCGGGTACGCGTTCCGAACCCGGATGGCCGGTTGCGCCCCGGAATGTTCGTCAATCTCACCATGGATGCCCCCATCGGTGAGGACCTGCTCACTATCCCGCGCCCGGCGCTGATCCGGCGAAGCGACAGCCAGCACGTGCTGTTGGCTGAGGATGACGGCTATTTTCGTCCGGTGCCCGTCAAGACGGGCCGGGAAGCCGGCGACAGGGTGGTCATTCACGAAGGTCTGAAAGAAGGGCAGCAGGTGGTGGTGTCCGCCCAGTTCCTGATTGATTCAGAAACCAGCCTCGAGGCCGCCATGCTGCGCCTGGAGCCCGAGGAGCAGAACAGCGCCGGCATGGCCGGTGCAGACAGCTCTGCGCCCGAACTGTTTGAAGCCGCTGGCCGGATTACGGAGCTTGATGCTGAGAGTTCTTCAGTCACGCTCGACCATGGCCCGGTACCCGGTCTTGGCTGGCCGGCCATGACCATGACCTTTGGTATTGCCGAATCCGTCGATCTGGTGGAACTGGCCCCGGGTGAGACCGTCAATTTCGGGTTCCGGGAGACGCCGGACGGCTATCTTGTTGAACGTATTGAGCCCGCGCAAGACGCGCAGTAACCACTGGAGAAAACCATGAAACTGAAAAACCTGATGACGGCTGTTGTGTTCGGATTATCCCTGGGACCTGTTCTGGCAGCGGCCGATAACAACATGGGCTCGATGTCCGGCATGGACACCAAAGAGTCCGCTGGCCCGGTCCAGAGCCGGGGCGTAATCACCATGATCAACACCGAAAATCGCAAAGTAACGCTGAAGCATGAGCCTATTCCGGCGCTGAACTGGCCGGGCATGACCATGGGATTTCCCGTAGCCCCGGAGGTGGACCTGGATGCCCTGGATAAGGGTGACAAGGTTGTCTTCACTCTGGCACCCGCTGGCAAGGGCCAGCAGGTGACCTCTATCAGGAAACAGTAGTGATAGCCCGGGGGTGCGCCATCGGGCTGCCCCCGGCCATCACCAGACCGGACTCAGCTCATGATTAACCGCATTATCCAGTGGTCGCTTCATAACCGATTTTTTGTATTGCTCGCCACCCTCATACTGATTGGGTGGGGATTCTATTCCGTCAGGGAAACGCCCATTGACGCCATACCGGACCTGTCGGATGTACAGGTGATCGTCAAGACCCCGTATCCTGGCCAGGCGCCCCAGGTGGTGGAAGACCAGGTGACCTACCCGCTCACCACCGCCATGCTGTCGGTGCCGGGCGCCAAAACGGTTCGGGGGTATTCCTTCTTTGGCGACTCCTATGTGTATGTGATCTTCGATGACGACACCGACCTGTACTGGGCTCGTTCCCGGGTACTGGAATACCTGAGCCAGGTAGCCGGGCAATTGCCCGATGCCGCCAAACCAGAGCTGGGGCCGGATGCCACCGGCGTTGGCTGGGTATACTCCTACGCCCTGGTGGACCGCACCGGCCAGCATGACCTTTCGGAGCTTCGGGCCATTCAGGACTGGTTCCTGAAGTTTGAACTGCAAACCGTGTCCGGGGTATCCGAGGTCGCCAGTGTTGGCGGCATGGTCAAGCAGTATCAGGTGGTGGTGGACCCGGACCGGCTGCGCGCCCATAACATCACGCTGCAGCGTATTCATGCCGCCATCAACAGCGCCAACCAGGAAACCGGGGCATCCGTCGTGGAAATGGCCGAGGCGGAATACATGGTGCGGGTCACCGGTTACCTGCAGAACGAGGACGACCTGCGCCAGGTGCCGCTGGGTGTCAACGATAATGGCAAGCCCTTGTTGCTCAAGGATGTGGCGGATATCCGGCTGGGGCCACAAATGCGCCGGGGTATCGCTGAACTGAATGGAGAAGGCGAAGTGGCCGGCGGTATCGTGGTGATGCGTTTTGGCGAAAACGCTCTGGCTACCATCGAGGGTGTTAAACAACGCCTGGAGGAGATCAAGGGCAGCCTGCCGGATGGCGTTGAAATGGTGCCCACCTATGATCGTTCCACACTGATCAACAATGCGGTGGACAATCTCTACAGCAAGCTGCTGAAAGAGTTTCTGGTGGTGATCCTGATCTGCGCGGTATTCCTGTTTCACCTGCGCTCTTCCCTGGTGGTGATCGTGAGCCTGCCGGTGGGCATTCTTGCTGCGTTCGTGGTGATGCACGCTCAGGGTATCAACGCCAACATTATGTCCCTCGGCGGCATTGCCATCGCCATCGGTGCGATGGTCGACGGTGCCATTGTGATGATTGAAAATGTCCATAAACACATGGAGCGGACCCCGTTGACACCGGAAAACCGATGGGCCGTGATGTATAGGGCCGCCGGTGAAGTGGGGCCCGCGCTGTTTTTCTCGTTGATGATCATCACCGTGAGCTTTCTGCCGGTGTTCACGCTGGAGGCTCAGGAGGGCAAGCTCTTCGCACCCCTGGCGTTCACCAAAACCTATGCCATGGCTGCGGCTGCCGGGCTTGCCATTACACTGGTACCGGTGCTGATGGGCTACTTCATTCGTGGCAAGGTATTGCCGGAGCACCGCAATCCCATTAACCGGCTGCTGATCTTCCTGTACAGCCCAGCCATTGACTGGGCTTTGCGGCGGCCCGCCCTGATGCTTGCCGGTGGCCTGATTGTGCTGATCATCGGCTTCTGGCCCGCCAACAAGCTGGGCAGTGAGTTCATGCCCCCCCTGGATGAGGGGGACCTGATGTACATGCCCACCACCTATCCCGGCATCTCCATTGGCAAGGCCCGGCAGATCCTGCAACAGACCGACAAGCTGATTGCCAGTATTCCAGAGGTTAAAACTGTGTTCGGCAAAATCGGCCGCGCTGACACGGCCACTGATCCGGCCCCGCTGACCATGATTGAAACCTTTATCCAGTTCAAACCCCGGGACCAGTGGCGCCCCGGCGTGACCCCCGAGTCCCTGCGCCGGGAACTGGACAGGACCGTCAGGCTTCCCGGTCTCACTAACGCCTGGGTCATGCCGATCAAAACCCGTATTGACATGCTCTCAACGGGCATCAAGACCCCGGTGGGCATCAAGGTGGCCGGTCCTGACCTGACGGTGATCCAGGGTATAGGGGAAAAGCTCGAGCGGGTGCTGACTGACATACCCGGCACAGCCTCTGCGTTTTCCGAGCGGGTGGCCGGCGGACGCTACATCAAGGTGGATATACAGCGCGAGGCTGCCGCYCGTTTCGGRYTGAATATCGCAGAYATTCAATCGGTCGTACGYACCGCGATTGGCGGCATGAACGTGGCCARYACGGTGGAGGGTCTGGAGCGCTATCCCATCAATCTGCGCTATCCCCAGGGTTACCGGGATTCGGTGGAGCAGATGCGCCTGCTGCCGATGGTGACACCCAATGGCCAGCGTATCGCGTTGGCCGATGTGGCGGATATCCGGATCGACCAGGGGCCGCCCATGATCAAGTCGGAAAACGCCCGTATCAATGGCTGGACTCTGGTGGATATCGAGGGCCGGGATCTGGGCAGTTGGGTAAGGGAGGCGCAGTCCGTGGTGCAAGAACAGGTGGATCTACCTGCTGGCTACTCCCTGACTTGGTCTGGCCAATATGAGTATATGCAGCGGGCCAAGGAACGCCTGACGCTGGTGGTCCCGCTGACCCTGGCGATCATCATCATCCTGTTGTACCTGAACTTCCGCAACCTGACAGAGGTGGGCATTATCCTCGGCACCCTGCCATTCGGCATGATCGGCGGCATCTGGCTGATGTATCTGCTGGGTTACAACCTCTCCGTGGCCGTGGCCGTCGGTTTTATTGCCCTGGCCGGGGTGGCGGTGGAGATCGGTGTACTGATGCTGGTGTACCTGAACCAGTCCCTGCAAAACGCTTTGGAAGCCGTCGATCATCAGCCAGGGAAGTTATCGGCTGATGCCCTGCGCCAGGCCATCAGCCACGGGGCCGCGCAACGTGTGCGCCCGATCATGATGACCTTCGCTGCCATTGTGGCTGGCCTGGTGCCGATCATGCTG
>NVVH01000012.1 GCA_002402135.1 Fidelibacterota bacterium
CGAAGTAGCGCTTATTCCTCCGGTACAAGGCGGATGATTTGATTGTGGATTTCGGATTGTGGATTTCGGATTTGGTGGTGAAAACGTGATCAAGATAGAAATAGTATCAGGGGAAATAGAGCCGTTTCCCAGCGAAGATTCACATCGAAATGATGGAGCGGAGTTGGTGTTTAACGGACGGGTGCGGAGTACGGAGAACGGTGAGACTATCCTGGGACTCTTCTATGAACATTATGAAGGGATGGCTGAAGATGAACTCCACAGTCTTGCCCTTGAAACTACAGAAAGGTTTCCCATATCAGATCTTTGTTGCCAGCACAGAGTGGGAGAAATCCCAGTTGGGGAGACGGCCATGCACGTCTCTATTTGGTCGGAGCATMGGGCAGAGGGATTGGATGCYATGACGTGGTTCATCTCTGAGCTGAAGAGAMGGATTCCCATCTGGAAGTGGGCTGTACTGCCGGRCGGATCTCGAATTCCGTCGGAATGCCGGCATGAACTGCCAACTGAAAAATGAAGTTTCTTAGAGTATTGTTAGTCGTTGCTCTGTATCTTTTCGCCTAAATAATGCTTCACATATCTAACCAAGCCATCGCCAACGTTCTGTACTGGATTCGACAGAAGCGGTGGCTTTTGCTGACAATTATACTGGGGATCGTACTCTATCTTCTCCCTGCACCATCCGGAATGTTAGATTTATCCCATCCTGATGATGCTTACCATACTCTGATCATTGTTGTAATGGCTCTGATTTTAATCATTTCTGAACCGGTCCCTTTGCCGGCAGTCGCCATGATGATMCTCATACTTCAAGTAGTTTTTGGGATTGCGAAACCGAACGAAGTGGCATCGAACTTCATGAGCGATGCTGTCTTTTTCATCATGGGATCGCTTATGCTGGCTGTATCCATCGTRAAGCAGGGGCTCGATTCGCGYCTGGCGCTGGGAATCATCCGTTTGACCGGAAATAAGACTTGGCGCATTGCCGCCGGGTTCACTACCGTTTGTGCGTTGCTATCGTCGTTCATTGGGGAGCACACGGTGACTGCTATGATGATGCCTGYGGGACTGATTCTTGTGCGGAGCACAAGCTCGGATCCGAAGAAAGTAGCGGTRCTGGCATCGCTGCTYCTTTTCTCCATYGCYTACGGCAGCGCCATGGGTTCYATCGGGACACCSTCCGGCGGCGGGAGGAATGTCATCATGATKGGCTACTGGTCAGAGTTCGGACACGGAACAGTTTCGTATCTTCAGTGGATGAAACACGCTTATCCTATGCTCCTTATCCAAATTCCGCTGGCTGTAATTATTCTCCTCATGACTTTCCGGCCGAAGCAGAAGGTACTCGATACTGCTGTTCGGAAGCTGAAGGTACAGGTAACCAAGGGAGGAAAGATGCAGGGCAAGGAGTATCTTGTCATTGCTGTTTTTCTGGGTGTCTTTTTAGGATGGGTTTTTCTTGGTCACACAATAGGCCTGGGTATCATTGCCTTGATCGGAGTGTTTATGTACTTAGCATTCGGTCTGGTTGATTGGTCCGAYTTAAACCGCAATACCAATTGGGGYGTTATTCTTCTCTTCGGCGCAGCCATCTCTATTGGTATACAAATAAACGACACTGGTCTGGCCAAGTGGATCGCCGGTGGAGCTATGGATGGCCTTCATTTTGTAGCTGGCGATTCTCCACTGCTTCAGATTACAGTAGCCATCCTGCTGTCAGCAATTCTGACTAACTTTCTCAGCAACGCTGCAGCTGTAGCAGTCATCGGACCTATAGCGCTCAACATGGGCGGTGATCCTATTATCATGGGATTTGCCGCGGCTCTGGCATCGGCGTTCGCCTTTCTGACTGTTGTGGCGTCACCGACATGTATGATCATCCATTCCAGCGGTCTGGTGAAGCGGGGAGATTTCCTGAAAGCGGGAGGGAAGCTGTTTATTATGTCTATCATCGTACTGATGCTGGTGTCTCAGCTTTTATGGCCGCTCTATTGACGAAAATTGGAGATTGCAAAATGACAAATTCTGTGCAAGATTGTGAAACCATGAGGATAAAACGACCATGAAATTTCTTCTGGCAGTTGGGAGTAAGGAATACTCCGAACCCACGCTCAACATTGGCTCGCGAATCGCCAAAGCTTTTGAAGCGGATCTCAGTGTTGTATATGTGGGCCCGAAACCTAAGGAGATGTTTGCCGGGCGTGTCAATCTGGCACTTGATTCAATGGTCAAGTGGGAGATCTACCATCCGGGGATTGATGTGCTCCGCTGGGCTTTCGACTACCTAAATTCGTCCGGCTATCTGGAGAGTGAGCAGATCAATGGTTTCAATCCAGAAAACATTGTTCAGGAGAACGACCGCATCCGGATGGTACTGCAGGGGAGTTATGGGCGGAAGGTGGATCTCATTCTCCGGGAGGGTGAGACGATTGACGAATTACGACGAGAAGCTCAAACTGAGGTCTACAACCTTACCATTATTGGCGGAAGTCAGAAGCGGTCCATGGCGCACGATTTGATTCAGTACATTCCAACATCCATATTCGTAGTAAAGAGCTTTGATACCAATCGTGACTACCGACTCCTGCTTCTGGTTGATGACAGCGAAGCCACTAAGCGGGCCGTCAGGTTTGGTGCTACAATTGCCGCCAATCAGGGGATGGCTGTGGATACACTTACCGTCTCCAAGACGGACCACTTTGGTCACGGCTACAGTCGTGCAGCGAAGGCTGCCGGACGCTTTCTGAAAAGCAAAGGAATTCCCCATGAACAGCACTTTCTTACCGGCGATCCGGTGGGCACATTTGTAGAATTTGCAGGTGAGACGCACCTTATGGTTATGGGTGCATCCAGTAAATCACCGCTGAAGAAATATTTTATGGGAAGTAAGCCCATTAAGACGCTGGAAATGGCGACGGCTCCCATCCTCATAGTAAAATAGACTATGCCGGCAAACGAATGGAGTGAGCAGTACGGTCCCTGGGCACTGGTGACCGGTGCTTCATCAGGACTTGGGGCAGAGTTCGCTCGCCAGCTTGCAGCAAAGGGGCTGAACATCATCATGACGGCCCGCCGGCGAGATCGGATGGAAGCTCTGGCTGAAGAACTGCGAAGAGATCATAATATAGAGAGCCGTGTGATTTCCAGGGATCTAACCAAAACTTCTGCTTGCGATGAAATTGCTGCTGCTGTTGAGGATCTGGAAATTGGGTTGCTCATTAACAACGCCGGTTTCGGACTGGTGGATCGGTTTCACAAACAGGAGACCGGGCGTCAGACAAAGATGGCCATTCTCAATTGCGTCGTTCCCGTTGAGCTTACGGAAAAGTTTCTGCCGGCCATGCTGGAACGAAGACGAGGCGGGATCATCTTCGTGGCTTCAACTGCCGCTTACCAGGCAACACCGTTCTTTACGGTTTATGGTGCTACCAAGTCATTCAATCTCATGATGGGTGAGGGTCTGTGGGCAGAGTACCGGAAGGATGATATTGATGTGCTGGCTCTTTCTCCGGGTTACACTGTTTCTGAATTCCATGAAGTAGCCGGAATGGCAACACAACTCAGGAAAGGGGGAGCCGCGGTTGAAGATGTTGTCTCATTGGCGTTAGATTCACTGGGCAAAGTACCATCGGTCATGCATGGGCGGTGGAATAAATTCCTCATGAATATGGGACGTCTTTTACCCCGGAAAATGGTCCTCAAACTTTCCACAAAGTTCATCCGGMAGATGATTCCGTGATTTCTGGCAGAGAAGTCTAAACTCCGGTAAGTGCCTTGGCCCAGCGTACAATAACTAAGCCGAAATCAATTGACAGTTAGACTACACCACCCTAAACTCCACTTTCGATAACTAATGGAGACTTAATTATGTGCCGTTTCTTAGCCTACAGGGGAGCACCCATTGCCATGGACAAGCTGCTCTATCAACCACGGAATTCTCTGGTACGGCAAAGCTTCAAAGCTCGAGAACGGGAGGAGCCGCTTAACGGGGACGGCTTCGGCATAGGCTGGTATCAGAAGGAGATAGATCCCAAACCGGCAGTTTTTCTCTCTGTCCAGCCGGCGTGGAATAACTTGAATCTTCGATCTATAGCGCCTAAGATCAGTTCTGATTGTTTCCTGGCTCATGTAAGAGCCGCAACCCACGGTCATGTTTCGGAAACAAATTCTCACCCTTTTCATTTCGGACGGTTTCTTTTTATGCACAACGGCAGTATCGGCGGCTTTCGGGTGATCAAGCGGGCTCTGCGCATGCGGCTTTCCGACAGCATTTACGATTGGATTCGTGGCGAGACTGATTCAGAACACTTCTTCGCCCTTTTCCTCGAACGGTTGAATCTCAAAGGAGAGGAGATTACCTGCGAATCAATGGCAGYTGCTCTCCGCGGTGCACTTTCAGATCTCAAGGAGCTGCTGAATGAACACGGWATCACCACTCCTACTTTCCTGAATGTAGTGATAACCGATGGCGACGCGATTTTGGCCACACGCTACGCCACGGATCCGGAACTTCAACCACACACTCTTTATTTCTCCAAGGGGTCCAAGTTTGAATGCATTGAGGGTGTCTGCCGTATGACACAGACAGATCCTGAAGACCACACCGTGCTGATTGTCTCCGAGCGGTTGACGGRTGTGGTGGAGGATTGGCATAAGGTTCCCGCCAATCATCTTGTTTCTGTCCATCCTGATCTGAGCGTCAAAGTGGAACCGGTAGAAGWGTAGGAGAATGGCGTCATGTTCCCGTGGCAAATAGATACTATTCATCCATTGATCATTCATTTTCCCATTGCGCTGCTATCAGCCAGCGTTTTGTTTGATATTCTCGGTGTAGTCTTCCGGAAAGAATCGCTGAATCACGCCGGTTGGTGGTGTCTCGTGTGTGGGGTGATGGGTGCACTGGCAGCAGTGGTGACCGGATTTTTCGCTGACACAATCTATGGACACATGGATGATCCGTTTCCGGTCTTTGAGACTCACGGTACAATGCAGATTGCAGCGACTTTGATATTTGTTGGACTGTTTATTTGGCGCGGAGTCAACAAGTGTCAGCTTCCATCTGAACMGCTGAAGTATGTTTATCTCGCCATTGGTGCCGCCGCCACCGGTTGGATTTTCTATGGTGCTCATCTGGGTGCMCAGCTTGCAGGTAGAATTTGATGGAACCGACTCATATTCTTTGCCATTACGGCGAGATCGGAACGAAAGGGAAGAATCGCCGGCAGTTTGAAAGGAAGCTCAAGGACAATATGAAAGCCGGCTTGAAGGCTGCCTGCCCGGGAAGTTATGTGGAAATTCGTACCSTCCGGGGACGGATCGTCATCGAGCTGACGGAGATTGGCAAARAATCGCTGGACAGCATGAAGGAAGTTCTGAGGAATACTTTTGGGCTGGTTTACTTTGCTCCGGCGACTCGTTTGGAACCTCAGAAAGAGGTGCTGGAAGAGGCAGCGCTGGAACTTGTTTCCACTTTACCAGGTGAGTCATTCCGCATTACCACACGACGGTCCGATCAGAATATTCCGTTGTCAACTCAGAAGACGAACGAAGAAATTGGCGCTGCCGTAGTGGAGAAGCTGGGGAGGAAAGTGAATCTCACTCAGCCGGATGTGAACTGCCACATTGATCTRGTAGCAGATTCGGCTTTCGTTTACGCTCATCGGATTGACGGCTATGGCGGACTYCCTGTGGGCATGGGTGGTAAGGTGTTGAGCATGATCTCCGGCGGGATAGATTCGCCGGTAGCCACATGGCAGATGATGAAGCGCGGCGCTTTCGTCAGCTATCTCCATTTTCACTCTGTACCGTACACCAGCGACGCTTCCATTAAAAAGGTTCGGGATGTTATCAAGATTTTCCAGAAGCACCAGCTGCGGGCGACTTTGTTTCTGGCGGAATTGGCGCCTATTCAGGAAGAGGTTATCGAAAAGTGCCATGAGAGATACCGCATTATTCTCTATCGGCGTTTTATGTTTCGTATTGCTGAAGCGCTGGCTCGGCAGGAGGAAGCTCATGCTGTCATAACCGGTGAATCGTTAGGTCAAGTGGCGTCCCAGACCATTGAGAATATGGAAACAATTGAAGCTGTAACATCCATGCCTATCCTTCGTCCCTTGGTGGGGATGGATAAGCAGGAGATTGTCAACAAATCCCGGGTGATCGGGACTTACGATATTTCCATCATCCCCGATGAAGACTGCTGCGCTTATTTTCTTCCCAAACATCCCGCAACCAAGGCGACAGCGAAACAACTTGAGGAAGCTGAAAAAAGTTTGGATGTACAAGCTCTCGTGGAGGGGACGMTGGATTCCCTGCAGAGGGAAGTGATTGAAAGCTGAAGTGCTGACTCTACACTTATTCTGAAATGTCAAAAGAGATAAATAAGATAAAGGAACTATTAAAAATTTATCCTCAGGATGTTRTTCTTATGATKAGTCTCGCTCAAGCATATTTTGATAATAAAGATTACCAAAAAGCCGTAGAYACCTCTCGGGAAATTCTGCAAATTAACCCCGATTACTCAGTGGCATACCGGATTCTYGGAAGAGCTTTAGTAAAAACCGAAGAGCTCACTGATGCTATTAAAACGTATAAAAAAGGGATAGTGGTAGCCGGTAAGAATGGCGATCTTCAAGTCGCTAAGGAGATGAAAGTATTTCTCGGGCGATTAGAAAAGAATTGACTACCGAAACCACTTGTCTCTAAGGTAAAAGCGGGTATTAATTAAAGGAACTGTAAACATGGAACAGATAAATATGCGTCAGTATTTTGACCATGAGACATGCGCATTTACCTATTTACTTTTTGATCCATTCRATAAAAAACTTGTGATAATTGACCCTGTATTAGAGCAGTTYGACCGGGATATGGAGACGGTAAATAAACTGGAKTTAGAGTTAATTGGTATTCTTGAAACTCACGTACACGCCGATCATATAACTGCAGCTTTTAATATAAGGAAAAAGACAGGAGTCCCTATTTATTACGGGTCTGAATCTGAGGTCCAAGGTGCCGATTTTATGTTAAATGATGGCGATCGTATTCACGTTGGTCAATTCGAGATTAAAACCATCCACACTCCCGGGCATACGAAAGGCTGTGTCTCCTACTATACCTGTGGAATGTTATTTACTGGTGACACTCTGTTTATTGGCGGAACTGGCCGAACAGATTTCCAAGGTGGTGATCCCAATACATTATATGATAGTGTGACTAAAAAATTGTTTCATTATCCTGATGATACTCTTGTCTATCCTGCCCATGATTATTCAGGTGCTATGCTATCCACGATTGGTGAAGAGAAAAAATTGAATCCCAATGTAGGAGAGAATATTGACAAAGATAAATTTGTCGCAGCTGAAAAGGGRAAAAACAGGCCTTATCCTAAAAAAATTGATATAGCTGTGCCCGCAAACATGAAATGCGGACAAGTGTCACTTTAATTCCGCAAAGTTTCTTAAATTGCCATTGATCAACAATTTAATAATAAAAACTGAGTAGGAGAGGTCAATATCATCATGAAAGATGAAATGTCCACTTGCAGGACTATAAATATAACTGAAGCAAAAGACCTGATTGAAACGGGTAAGGTTATTGTGGCTGATATAAGAGACAGGGAATCCTACATGCTGTCCCATATWCCTGATGCGATAAATTTAACTAAAGATAATTTCGAGGAGTTTAAAAAAAATACAGATCCTGATGAAACCATACTCATTTATTGTTACCATGGTATTAATAGTCAAGATGCTACCCAATATTTAACCAATTTGGGTTATGAAAATGTCTATAGTCTGGAAGGCGGTTTTTCAGAGTATTCAAAACATAATTTTTAATTATCAAGATTGAGGTTTTTGTAAAACTGAGTCGTGGACCCGGCACCTACTTAGACCTTTGTAATCTTCCTGTAGATATTGCAATTCAATAGTTGAGGTTTTACATTCTAGAGATCGTGGAATTGCTTGGAAATTGAATAACACTTAGGAGGATATTTACATAAACACATTTTATATGTTTGGTACGAATGGTGCTGAGATGTTTCGCGATGTATCAGCCGGCAGGATAAAAGAAATCGAATCAATTGGTAAAAGAATATGGCGGCGAAATCATTCAAATACATGTTTTAATAGGCAAGAGAAAGGATGACTTGGTGTTAGTTGTAGMTTTTCCTGATRMAGAAAYCACTRYRYGTTTYTCTRTTGYYWTGACAAATAAGCTAGGAATACTTTTTGTTACACATCTAACTGTTACAATGGAAAAATTTGATAAAATAACTGACGAGGCAGGCTTGGTTCGGTAATAATATTTAAGCTCTTCCTGCCTCCCGCACCGCTCGTATAGTAACTGTTCCCACGATAATCAGTCCGCCAACTACTGCCCACGGTCCCGGTACTTCGCCAATAATCAGCACTACCCACAAAGGATTCAGTATGGGCTCAATCATTGCAATAAGGACAGATGAGAGAGCAGTAATGTGTTTAATCGCTTCAGCGTAGAGGATGTACGAAAGCCCAAGCTGGAAAATTCCGAGAAGCAAAATATACCCCCAGTCACTGGTGGGAGGTAGCGGTCCCCGGGCTATGAACGGCAGTGCGATTATGCCGGTGAGTATATTTCCCAGCAAAACGGTCTCTACCGGTGAGCCGGCCTTCTGCTTCCGCAGAAGCAGTGTCATCCAGCCGAAGGAGATGCCGCTTATCAGCGCTGCGATATTTCCCCAGAAGCCGAAAACGGAAAGCTGATCCATGAAAAAGAGCAGCATCCCGCCCATGACTGCGGCTACAAAGAGCCAATCCCGCCCCTTTAGCCGCTCACCCAGGAACCATCCGCCGAACAACGCTATCCAGATGGGTGACGTGTACTGGAGGAAGATTGTATTGGCAGCGGTGGTCAGCTTGTTCGCCAGCACGAATAGCAGAACTGTTGCGCTGTAGGCGACTGCGCCCCACAGTTGGTATTTACTCCAGGTGAACTTTGGCCGGCGGAGATAGAGGAGGATCATAACTGCGGCGATACCGCTTCTGGTTCCGGCGATGGCAATGGGATTCCAATCAATGAGCTTTATAAACAGTCCGCCGAAGCTCCAGAGGAGAGCAGTTATAATAAGAAGGATGATTCCCCGGAGGCGCTGATCTTGAGTAGCTATCATGATGAGAAGTTAATGGTGTCAGATGAGGGGCTGGAAGAGAAATTTTCTTCGTGAAAAATACCTAAAAAAGTCGATTCTGTTTTCACAGGAATGTTGGTAAATTCCCCCATGATCATTATGTATTTTATTATTCTATTAATTCGGTAAGGGGCGATAACAGGTGAGTTGGAATAAAGAAAAGATAATGGAGAGCATCCGCAAAGAGCAGAACCGTGAAATTGTCCGGATGGCTGAAAAGATAGTTAACTTTACTGAGTTGGCAGCGGACGATCCATCTTGGGGGCGGGGAAAAGAACTGGGGACACTTACCTTTCGCTGCAATTCCGATATGGGACTTATCTCCTTATTTCAAATATCCTCAAAAGGGYGTGTAAGGTTTCTTGTGAATCATCTCCGCGAAAAAGAAGTACCCAAACCCGCAATTCGTGATTTTGTYCTCAAATTGGAAGCGAATTTTCTCTATGACTATGACCCAGAGAGTTACCCAATTGATTCATTTCAAGATATGGAGGAGCTTTTCCACACCTCGGCTCAAGTAGACAAATTTATTAGCGCAGTTGAGGGACTCGCCTATCGTCTCCGCCAGTAATTGATGACAGTGTCAACTGCAGTCTTGGCCCTTCTGGCTTTTGCCGGATGGGCTCTTTCATTTTACTTCCTTCAGGTGTACCGCGGAAACCTCCCAGTTGATGTCTGGTGGATCCCTAATATCTGCAGAATGTCCGAGGAATCGTGCCAGAGCATAACGGATACCAAGTATGGCCGTACGTTTGGAAAACCCAATGCTTACTGGGGAAGTTTCTATTATCCTGGACTGATTCTAGTAATTATTTTAGTTCAAAATGGAATATTTCCCTTTTCTATACTATTGGTACCCACGTCAATTGCGGTGATCTTCTCAGCCTATCTTCTTTGGGGGCTCTTCAGGCTGAAAACGGTCTGTCGTATCTGCCTACTGAGCCATATCCTCAATTTATTTAMTTTAATATTTGTGGTTGTCTCGTGTGGAAATTGAATTAAAATTCTTTAGATTAACAGCGATAACTCTGGAGTTTTTATGCAGTATCTTTTTTGGTTTATCATTGCCGGATTTTTTGCCTTGATTGCAGGCACATTCTATTGGTCTTCTCTTCGRAGAGGAGGGAATYCAATCGAGCTTGAAAAAGATCTCGAGGAATGGATTTGTCCAACCTGTGGATTTCAGGTTCAGATGGGAACGGAGTGTATTTACTGCGGAGAAAAGAAACCAGCCGACTGACTTTTTTTAACTTTAGATTTGATTCAGAGGTTACTTAAATAGTGAAACCAATAATCTACGAACCGACTACTTTTATCACAGACCTCATCCTGGCGGGGATGGGTGTTTACTTTGCCAATCGTCTGGCTGATGTCTATTGGCAGACATTTCACCCTTTTCACTACAATCTGACAATCGGTCTTTACATGTTTGCTCTCGGAGCATTCCTGGGTGGAATCTCTCACGGTTTCGGACCCCACTTTTCCGCAGCGATGAGAGATGTTGTGTGGAAAGCTGCCCTAGTCATGATCGGTTTGACCACCTGCTACATGTTGCTGAGTGCATTCTCAGCAGTCTTTCCTTTCGAACGCTACAAGCTCCTCCGCTGGATCGCYTTYCTYGYYACYGGCGTGTACATMTTYAYCATCMTWCGYGAYAGCAAYTTCGMYAAYGTKATCCGCTTTTACGCCCCGGCAATGATCATTGTATTTTTGCTGATGCTCTACCTCTACATGGATGGAAAMTCCCCCGGAAGCGGTTATTTCCTCTTAGGACTGATCATCACGTTGGCCGGAGCCGCTGTTCAGCAGAGCGGATTTACCATTCATAAGCAATTCAACCATAACGATCTATATCATGTGATCCAGATGGCTGGGATTTGGTATATCTACAAAGGAGGCATAATTYTCCGTTTTCTGCAGCCGCTTCAGAATTAAGGTTATTTCTATTGCTATGCTATTTAACAGAGGCAGGAAAAATGAGATTAATCCAAATTRTTTTTTGKTGGTAATTTGATTCCGGCTGGTTCAATTTGGTGGACTTTGTTTCCCAATTTAGCCTGTCACATTTCATCAGGAAGGATTTAAGCAAGAGCCCCGCTAAGTAATGTTATTTTTACGTGGGATAATGAGTATATTTGAGTATGTATAAATATTTCTTACTAATATTTTTTCCAATAGCGCTGATTGCGCAAACTGAAACCGCACCATCGTCTGGTGATGGATCTTCGGGCGATCCCTACCAAATAGACACCTTGAACAACCTCTACTGGATCACACAGAATTCAGGTGAATGGGACGCATACTACATCCAAACCGCCAATATCGATGCTTCTTCCTCAAGCAGTTGGGACGGCGGTGCCGGCTTTACACCCATTGGCAACTCCGGCACCAAGTTCACCGGTACGTATGACGGTGACGGGTATACCATTGACAGTTTATTTATAAATCGCTCGATAAGTAGTATTGGTATGTTTGGGTACATCGGCGTCGACTCCAACAGCACTACCACCATCCAGAACCTGGGCTTGACAAATGTGAGTATTACGGGTCAACACAATGTCGGCGCATTGGTAGGAAATAAACAAGATGGAAATCTCACAGTGAGTAATTGCTACATTAGCGGAAGTGTGACGGGAACGAACAATGTCGGCGGCCTGGTTGGATATATAAATATGGAGTCCGCCGTGAGTAATTGCTACAGCACTTGCAGTGTGACGGGAAGTGGCAATATTGTCGGCGGCCTGGCGGGATATTTGAGAAATCAGTCCAATGTAGTTAATTGCTACAGCACCGGCAGTGTGAATGGTAATAATTATGTCGGCGGCCTGGTCGGATTTTTAAACAACTCCTCCGTGAGCAATTCCTTCTGGGATACACAGACATCAGGCACAAGCATAGGAATTGGAGCGGGAAACTCAACCGGTGCAACAGGAAAAACCACAGCGGAGATGAAAACCGCAAGCACATTTACCAATGCAGGCTGGGATTTTGAAWTAGAAACGACCAACGGCACTGATGATTACTGGGATATGGATAATGTYAATAGYGCCTACAACAGCGGATATCCTTTCTTAAGCTGGGAGAATGGTGMTACTGTCTTATTTAATCTACCCCCACAGGCCACCTTTAGCCCGGCAAACAATGCTAACGATGTGGCCCGGGACACCGACATCACCATCACTTTTACTGAGGCCATACTGAATKCGGATGCCAGCGATATTACAGATACGAATGTGGATGGGCTTATTACCYTGAAAGATACAGATRCTTCTGGCACCGACATTGCTTTCGATGCCACGATAAACGCCGGCAAGACAGTCATTACGATTAATCCCACCAGTGACCTGAACTACGAACAGACTGTATATGTGGCCATTGATTCCGGACAGGTAGAAGATGCTGATGGTTACGAATTAGAAGAATTAGTCAGCGCCACTTTTACCACKGTTGAGGTGACCTCTACCATACCMTCTGGAGCAGGCACATCTACTGATCCCTATCTAATTGCGAACCTTGAAAATCTATACTGGCTGTCTCAGAGCTCCGCTAACTGGGATAAGTACTACAAACAGACCACTAATATAGATGCCTCTTTTTTTTATTTTTCACCCATTGGTAACACCGACACCCGGTTCACTGGCTCTTATAATGGCGATGGGTATACCATTAATGGTTTAAATATCAATCTCCCAGGCACGGATTATATAGGACTATTTGGATACATCGGAGGTGACGATGATTCATATACCGGTAGCACTACCATCCAGAACCTGGGCTTGACAAATGTGAGTATTACGGGTAGAAACGAAGTTGGCGCCATGGTGGGATATAAAAGATATGGAACGCTCACCGTGAGTAATTGCTACAGCACCGGCAGTGTGACAGGTGTGAATTATGTCGGCGGCTTGGTGGGCTATATAAGAGATGAGTCCGCCGTGAGTAATTGCTACAGCACTTGTGCTGTGACAGGAAGTGGCAATATTCTCGGAGGCCTGGGGGGATATCTGAGAAATCAATCCAATGTAGTGAATTGTTACAGCACTGGTAGTGTGAATGGCAATACTAATGTCGGCGGCCTGGTCGGATTTTTACACAGCTCCTCCGTGAGCAATTCATTTTGGGATAAACAAACCTCGGGGATAATCACAAGTGATGGCGGCCAAGGTTTGTCAACAGCCGAGATGATGGATGCGTATACGTTTTGCTTAGCCGGCTGGGATTTTGAAGAAGACGAAAACGGTAACGACAATGGAACCACTGGCGGCGCTAACGGAAACGGCACCGAGAATTGGTGGGACATGGTTCAGGATGGAAACCACTATCCGGTTTTAAGCTGGCAGAATGGTGACACCGTATTCGTAACAGATTTGACGAATGAATGTCTAACAGATAATGGCGGCTGTGGTGATCCTACGTATAATATATGTACAAATAATATTGGTGCTCCTCCCACCTGTTTTGATATAGTTGCTAATGGTGTGGATCTGATTGTGGACCAGAGCGCGGTCTCACAGTATATGGCAGATGACTACCTTAGGTTTGATGTATTTGAATACCAAGCTGAAATCCCAAGCACAGGTACATATTCTAATCTAACCAGACGCCGACCTCTCCCTAATATGAAACTATATGGAACTGAATGGGCGGTTGAGTTCAATGAACGACTTGATTTATCTGATAATGCACCCATTTTAGGCGACCAGTTTAGTCAGGAAGCATGGGTATATGTTGATAATACAGTATCAAGTCCACTCGACAGGACTATTTTCAGCGCGCCAACCATAACACTCCGTTCTGCATCAAGCCTGGGTAATATTTATGAGATTATATATGGATTTTACAGCGGCAGCAGCCATTTTGAAACCAGCGTTATCATCGATATCCCAGTCAGGACCTGGTTCCATATAGCCACTACCTTCGATGGTACCAACTATAAATTATTTATCAATGGTGCAGAGATAAATAATTTTACGGGGGCTGCTGGTATGGTTCCGGATGAAACACCAGTAAGATATATTGGCGAAAATTTTCTGGGGGGAATTGATGAACTAAGAATCTGGGACATTGCCAGGAGTCAGGAACAGATTTATGCAGCAATGGATGAAAGCCTGACTGGTGATGAAACTGGTCTAGTAGCCTATTACCCCATGGACCTAAATAATRATTGGGAGATAGTCGACYACAGCCCAAATAACAAYCATGTTCCAATCTCTCRGATTGTTCCTAAYCAGCCTGAKGTTGCAACAAGGTATTTCTCTGATAGTTGTCCGTCACCGAATGGAACATCGGACTGTCCATACCCAACCATCCGCGGTGCGCTTGATCATGCACAGCCTGCGGATCGTGTTTATATCCGAGAAGGAAGATACTCAGAATACTTAAACGAATATCAGTTTAATCCCTCGCACCTAGAGTGGTTAGAAACGGCCGACCTTGCTCCAAAAATTACTATAGAAGGGTATCCGAATGAAGACGTGAGGCTAGATGGTACTGTTCCCATCAGCGCAGACTGGGAGTATCACGAGAATGGCATATATAAAGCGGTACTGGACATGAATGCTATCTCTCATTTGATCAAGATATCAGTTGATTCGATTTATGGTGTGTTTGTGAATGACAGRTATATGATACCGGCCATGCCTATTAATTTTAAAAACCCTACAGACCCCACAACAGGAAACCCAATTGCTCCTGAGCCCGGTACCGTCTGGGAAAAGAGACTGCCAAGTCCAACATTTGGAGATTATTTCCCWGGGGAATATGCAWATTTAGATACAGTGGAAGAATGGTCATTTGATSCCARYACCAGYACCTTATATCTTATYCCYGGTGAAAATTTTCCYRMCYMAACTAATGTCAGGGTAAGAGTGAGAGACAGATTTTTACACTTCTTCAGCTCGGATAATATTGAGCTAAAAAATATTCATTTTTTTGCTGGCTCTATCCGAGCTTCCGAAGTGAGTTATTTGACTATAGAGGATTGCAGGTTTTCATTTAGCGGTAACATGGGTCTATCTAGTAATGTTGCTGAAGGTGGTAGTTACACCACTGTGAGGAACTGTATCTTTGAATATACAAATGACAATATTCCTTGGTTGGCTGACCGAGTGATGTACCCAACAGTTGAGAATGTCCTGTTTCGATATAATGATTGGTTTCAGGGAAATTTAGGGGGTGGCGTGACTGCGGCAAGCGCCAGTTCAAATAATTTTTATAATRTTATGGGAGCCAGCGTATGGCGATATGTAACAGTAGAAAATGTTTTTTCTGGAGGAATAAATCCTGGAATGAACTCCCTGACGGAATACTGTCGGTTTGAGAATTTATACGAGAGCATGGATGGTGCCGGGATCCAGAGAAACCCAATTTCAGTGGTTGGCTCCACATCTCGATATTTATGGATRTTTAATTTGCCTGGTATAAATGGTATGCGCTTTGATGGCAGTCWKTCAGGAAATAATGGTGATGTYCATCATGTGGTCACAGCGGGCAACAGTCGTGGTATGAAACTAAAAGGTGATTACCATGATGTGTACCATGTTACAGCATTTGATAATTCTCAAAAGGGTGATATCGCCCTTCCTTGGAACAAGTATGCTGGTACGACTTTTGGAAATGATGAAGGTGAAACCTTTTTTGATGATATTTTTCAAAATGGTAATGCACATACAAATTTTCATAACACCATTGCAGAATATAATCTCTCCTGTGCCTCACCAGACTGCTGGCCTTCCGCTGAAGATCTAGAGAGTTGGTATACGTATGGGGATAGTACAGGGTTTGATGGCGAACATTTCCCTTCTCTCCCCAGCCACCCTTTTCACTTAGATTCTRTGGGAATYTGGTATGGACTGCCACTAGATCGCGCCCGTCCGCAATTTGAGATGATGGATCCGTGGACATATTTTCGTCAACAGGATCCTGATTCTGTTATAGCAGAGTGGGGTGAAGACCCTTGGGAAGACCACAGGCAGAGCTATGATTTTCGTCCYAGGAAAGGGTCRAGTTTGATTGATAATGGAGTGATCATAGAAGGGATTAATGATGGTCAGGATATAACYTTAAACCATCCGCCAATGTTCCCCGGTCAGAACCGACAMTTTGTAGGCWCTGCTCCGGATCAGGGCGCCTATGAATATGGTGACCTTGTCTACTGGATCCCGGGATACAGGTATCCTCATCCGTCWGTYCCGATACCCAATAATAATRCAGTRRACGTTCCGATWGATTACAGYCTGGTCTGGAACTATCCCTACAAAAAGRATTATAGCGGAACARTGGCARTRGTCACTCTAACCGGGCCSGGCATCAGTCGAACRGAAACGTTTATATATCCATACAAYGTRYTTTTTGAAACGTTTCAGCCARRCGGAACCTACAMCTGGTCCGTYTCRGTTGAYGGCATCAGTGGCGGCAACTGGTCYTTCACRGTCGCTGATAAAATTTATCCCYTGAATGATCGRTCAMTAGACACAACGGCTGTTGACAGTGYACTCATCCCGTTACAGCCMCAGACCCTGGAAGTGTTAMAAGACAATCTGTCTTTTTTACGTTTTGATATTCCAATCACGTTCTACAATAATCGTACCATTCATTTAAACTTARTCCCGGAAAATGTTTCACTGTCTGAAGGTGGCGGCATCATTCTTTACAAATTTAATTATCCSGAGTGGGGTGAAGGTATTGATGAACATAACATTGGMMTTGYTGAYCACAGCTTATTRACCCCKTTAGACACGTTGTACTCCYTTGAGYCGGAGWCTCCGGTCTCTGTTGATCTATCTGCTTTCATTGACAYACACGGAGAWCACTCTTTTGCCTTGGGSGTKTTGGACTCTACAGATRTYGTRTCTTTTTATAGTAAAGAAAAACTGGTTGCTACTTCGGGAGGGGCACRTACATTTGTRCCGAARTTYAGTYTATGGCCGMATATTTCCTTTCAGCCTGGAGATGYAGTGGAACTGGCAGATATTGATTCTCTAACAACTTATGAGGATCTATCCAGGATAGTTTAYTTATCASCCACAGATRGTGCTGRTGRKAGTCTYACATATACAGCCTCTTCAGCGGACACSAACGTGACAGTTGTTRTCAGCGGYTATACATTGACACTTACCCCTGCCGCAGACTGGAACGGTTCAGCAGTTATTACCGGGGTCACTTATG
The DNA here is from genome assembly GCA_002402135.1 of Fidelibacterota bacterium. Classification (GTDB taxonomy): domain Bacteria; phylum Fidelibacterota; class Marinisomatia; order Marinisomatales; family UBA2128; genus UBA2128. The sequence continues at coordinate 17,333 of NVVH01000012.1, forward strand.
ATTCTACAAACCAAACAGACAGTGAGTTTACTTTTACAGTGCATGCGGTCAATGATGCCCCTGWAGTAAGCACGCCGCTGGTAGACATRGCCATAGATGAAGATGATTTTGGTGTAATTCTWATTCCTCGYCTGGAAGACTATTTTTCGGACATSGATGAGGGAGACGTCMTCACRTTTWCMGCTCAGGYTCTSGGYGAGGGTCTTGATTCCTTGTCGTTCACTGCTAGCGRGAGTTTTKCCGCTATAGGCCGCATGGCYAATTATWATGGAACTAAGGTCATGACCGTTAAGCGTTCTAAACTAAAACARCAGTCCAATAAAGATATATTTGATAAACAGTTAGTTAATAAAGACAGTRACAACATACTCACTCGTCATAACAACCCTACCTACAATGATTCTCTCTCACAGTTAAATATCCTGGAAWCGGAAAAAGATMWATTTTATAAGCRGTTTTATGAAATAGACAGTCGGAKCTCAGACTCCCGCAAGAAYNNNAGATCCTTTAGTAATGAYGYCTCACAGCGGMAGGTTSTGGAATCGGAGAAAGATCTATWTAATAAGCGGTTTGTCAAAGCAGATAATGCCTTTACAGATATATACCAGAACAGCTCTACTATCAGGACCGATTCCACAGCCCTGATCGTCTATCCCACAGAGAATTTTATAGGTGAGATCAACATTCGTGTCACTGCTACTGACACATCCGGCGGTTCAGTAGACGATATTATAGCTATCAACATTGAAAATTTCAATGATGCACCATTTGTGGCAGATGCCCACAATGATATCCTGGTGTATCTAGGTAGTGAGCCGGTGTTATTGTACCAACAACCAAACTTGAGTTATTGGACCGGATATCAGKCTTACATGCAATACGCGTATAGTCCTGACAATTTAGGTGTTTTCGATGATTCTGATATTCTCGCAGGTGATATTCTGACCATTACCGCGCAACCATTGGACGAAACACTGGTAACGTTAGAGTATAACAGTGGTGGTATTTATGAATCTGCTTCACTCACCTTATTTGTTGAGAATGGCCCTGGTGAAACAGATATAGTCATGACTGCCACGGATATAGCTGGGCTATCCGTTTCTGATACGGTACATGTAACAGTGGCATCTGTCCCTGGCGGGATCTTCGGCCTCCCAAAAACTATTTCTAATGTATCATTAGCTCTATCCGTTTACGCTACAGACCTTGACGGAGACGACGATGTAGACGTTTTGGGAACGGGTTATCATWCTGATGGTTTCTTATGGTGGGAGAATGATGGAAGCCAGGTTTTCACCGAGCACAATCTTGAGGGCGATGCCGAGCACGTTAATTCAGTCTACGCTGCTGATTTGGATGGCGATGGCGATATGGATATTCTAGAGGCAGGACAAAAAATTGCCTGGTTTGAAAATGATGGAAACCAAGGATTTACCAATTACATCATTGTAAGTGATACTAATGATGCTATTTCTGTTTACGCCTCTGATGTTGATAGTGACGGAGATATGGACATCCTGGGGGCAGGGAACAACATCGCCTGGTTTGAGAATGATGGTACTCAGAATTTCACCGAGCACACCATCATTACTTGGTTTGATTGCCAGTATTCAAATACCTGCGGAGGTGCTCGTGATGTTTACGCCGCTGATGTAGATGGTGACGGCGATGTAGACATCCTGGGGGCAACATATAACACTCAGGTTCCTTATAATAATTATAAAATTATATGGTGGGAAAACGATGGCAGTCAGAGTTTCACCGAGCACATTATTGATGATGATTTTTCTGGCGCTTCTTCTGTTTATGCCACTGATGTAGATGGTGATGGCAATGTAGATATCCTTGGAGCAGCAAGAGGTGCCGATGAAATCTGCTGGTGGAAAAACGATGGTGAGGAAAATTTCACTAAGCACACCATTGATGATAATTTTGATGGCGCTTACGATGTCTATGCTACAGATCTTGACGGTGACGGCGATGTAGATATTCTTGGTGCAGCGCAAAATGCTGACGACATCGTCTGGTGGGAGAACGAGGGCAGCCAGGGCTTTACTAGGAATAACATTACCATGCCTTATTACCAATTAGATGGTGCTAGATCTGTTTACGCCATTGATGTAGATGGTGATGGCGATATGGACGTCTTGGGAGCAGCTGGAGACTATGGGATAGATGGGACAAAAAACGGTAGCATCACTTGGTGGGAAAACAACGGAAATAATCCACCGGCAGTCACAACAGCTCTGCCGGATGTGACCATTGATGAAGATACTTTTAGCGCGATAATCATCCCCGTTCTGGAAGAATATTTTACGGATACAGACGAAGAAGATATCCTGTCCTATACGGCAAGTGCCCTGGGAGTTGGTCTTGATTCCCTATCCATAAACACTGGCCTGACCGTATTTCCCACGGAAAACTTTGCGGGTTACATCAACATTATGATCATCGCTAGTGATATATACGGTGAATCAGTGGCTGATACTATGATGCTCACTATTGAGAATATCAATGATGCCCCGGTACTTACAGCAGCATTACCGGATGTGACTATAGATGAAGATGATTTTGGCGCGGTAATCATTCCGAGCCTGGAAGAGTATTTTGGGGATGTGGATGTAGGAGATGTCCTGATATTTACTGGTGATGCTCTTGGCGAGGGTCTTGATTCTCTGGTCATCGGCACCCTTAATCTGAGCAGCAAAACATTATCTCTGACTTCTGTATCTCGCTATGGTGGCAGGGAGATCATCACACTGAAGCGCTCGCACATCAAGGCAGTGATGTCGGCAGAAAGCGATGCAGGTCGGGTTATTAAAACCGACAGAACGAAGAGAGGTAAATCTACAGTGAAGTCAGCACTGGTCATACCATCCCTAGAAGTTGGCAGTGCCAACATGACTACAACAAGATTTGGCTCCAGATCTGATTCCACGGCGCTGATTGTCTATCCCACAGAGAACTTTGTGGGCGATATTGAGATTATGGTTATCGCCAGTGATACATCCGGTGAGTTCGCAGCTGATACTATGATGCTCACCATTGAAAACATCAATGATGCGCCCATTCTTGCAAATTATCCGGATATTTCCATCATGGAAGATGATACATTGACAGTGATGTTTTCAGCAACGGATGTTGATGGAGACAGCTTATCGTTTGGTGTTGCAGGTCCCGTAGATAACCCAGACATTACTGTATCCAATTTTGGAAGTGGCTTTCATGCTTATGCAAGTCCCAATTGGCACGGTGATGCAGAGATAAGAATCAATGTCTGGGATGGAGCTTTAGCAGATACATCATATTTTATATTGACTATAGTACCTGTAAATGATACACCGGTACTCACAGCAGCATTACCGGATGTGACTATAGATGAAGATGATTTTGGCGCGGTAATCATTCCGAGCCTGGAAGAGTATTTTGGGGATGTGGATGTAGGAGATGTCCTGATATTTACTGGTGATGCTCTTGGCGAGGGTCTTGATTCTCTGGTCATCGGCACCCTTAATCTGAGCAGCAAAACATTATCTCTGACTTCTGTATCTCGCTATGGTGGCAGGGAGATCATCACACTGAAGCGCTCGCACATCAAGGCAGTGATGTCGGCAGAAAGCGATGCAGGTCGGGTTATTAAAACCGACAGAACGAAGAGAGGTAAATCTACAGTGAAGTCAGCACTGGTCATACCATCCCTAGAAGTTGGCAGTGCCAACATGACTACAACAAGATTTGGCTCCAGATCTGATTCCACGGCGCTGGTAGTTTATCCCACAGAGAACTTTGTGGGCGATATTGAGATTATGGTTGTCGCCAGTGATACATCCGGTGAGTTCGCAGCTGATACTATGATGCTCACCATTGAAAACATCAATGATGCGCCCATTCTTGCAAATTATCCGGATATTTCCATCATGGAAGATGATACATTGACAGTGATGTTTTCAGCAACGGATGTTGATGGAGACAGCTTATCGTTTGGTGTTGCAGGTCCCGTAGATAACCCAGACATTACTGTATCCAATTTTGGAAGTGGCTTTCATGCTTATGCAAGTCCCAATTGGCACGGTGATGCAGAGATAAGAATCAATGTCTGGGATGGAGCTTTAGCAGATACATCATATTTTATATTGACTATAGTACCTGTAAATGATACACCGGTACTCACAGCAGCATTACCGGATGTGACCATTGATGAAGATGATTTTGGAGCGGTAATTATACCGGTCATGGAGGTTCATTTTAACGATGTGGATGAAGGTGATATCCTGTCCTATACAGGAAGTGCTTTAGGTGAGGGTCTTGATTCGTTGTCATTCAGYACAGATGATAACTTTARCGCMATGGGTAGCATGKYCAATTATCATGGAATTAAAATTATGACCATCAAGCGTTCTGAACTGAAGAAGAGTTCTACTGGAAAGGTTTTTACTCCACAGCGGACGGATAAAGATAAATCAGGTCACCAGGGCATAATGTCTGTCAATGTAGACAGTGACCTCATAGATACCCGCATGAACCGTTCATTATCCAGATCAGATTCAACAGCACTGATTGTCTATCCCACAGAGAACTTTGTGGGCGATATTGAGATTATGGTTGTCGCCARTGATACATCCGGTGAGTTCGCARCTGATACCATGATGCTCACCATTGAAAAYATCAATGATGCRCCATTTGTGWCAAATTCCATGGATGACATGGAGGTGGATGAAGACAGTGAGCCGGTAACACTGGATATCAACGGWGTGTTCGATGATGCTGACATTCTTATCGGTGACAGTCTGACCRTCACCGCTCAATCATTGGCTGATACACTGGTTATTGTGGATTATGATTCAAATAGTGTTCCTGTCCTCTTATTTGTTGAGAATGGTCATGGTGAAACAGAWATAGTTGTGACTGCCACGGATATAGCCGGACTATCCGTTGATGATACGGTACACGTAATAGTGGTATCCGTCAATGATGCGCCTGGTGACTTTACGCTGCTGTCTCCGGAACACGATGCTACGATTACCATCACACCAGACAATATCAGCGATACACTCTGGTTCGAGTGGACAGCATCAATTGACATAGACGGTGATTCACTTATTTACGAATTCGATGCATCTACTGATCTGGCATTCATAGAAGGACTTCTGCAGCTTGAGGGTGGAACTACTGCTTGGGTAGAGTATTCAGTTTTGGCCGAAGCCGTGGATGCTGTAGATACAGTTTCCGGTGATTGGTCGCTGTTTGTTACTGACGGTGCAGACACGGTAGATGCCGTGAACGGTGCGTTTACACTCACTATTGATGCTGTAGCCATGTCTGTTGATCTAAAAGAGTTGATTCCTGATGAGTTTGCACTTTACCAGAACTACCCCAACCCGTTCAACCCAGTGACTCTAATCAAGTACGACCTGCCAGAACAAAGTCACGTGTATATCATTATTTACGATATGCTAGGCAGACAGGTGAGAACACTCATCAATCAAAATCAAGATGCAGGTTTCAAGTCAATGAAATGGGATGCAAATGATGACCGCGGCAAGCCGGTGAGTGCAGGAATATACCTTTACCAGATAAAGGCTGGAGAGTTTGTACAGACCAGGAAGATGGTGCTGTTGAAATAGCAGGCAAACCATCATAACATTTTTTACTACTCCGTCAGAGATTCCCCGACATATTTAAGCACATTGTTTTCTTTGGTCAAGCAGTACGCACYCGTTTATTCCTGATAGTCTTTGTTGACAAAAGAGTGAAACCGTATATTCTCCAGCTTTTTTCGAGATACTAATAAGATGAAAATCACACCCAAAGAAACTAACGYCTACACTCGGGAACTTTTTGTATCTGTTCCGTGGACTGAATTAGARGARCATTTTGATGGGGTAGTTTCCCATTTTAAGAAGAATGTAAAACTACCCGGATTCCGGAAAGGGAAAGTACCCCGMAATAAGGTTCTTCAGCAATTCGGAGCCGAAATCGAAGCAGATTTTGCACAGCAATCTGTGGAGCGGTACTATGCGCAAGCTCTCGATGAGCAAGCACTGCATCCTGTCAACCGAGCAGAAGTGAAGGATCTAGATTTTACGCGAGGGAATGAACTCAGYTTCACAGTTATATTCGAAGTTGAACCGAAGGTTAATCTACCCAAGTATTCCAAGAAAATAAAGGTCACCCGAAAGTTATACATCTCAGATGACGAAGATGTGGACCGTTATCTTTTTGATCTTCGTCAGCACCAGGCCGAACTGAAGACCGTGGAGTCCGGATCAGAGGAGAATCATCTCCTTCTGGTGGATATGCAGGAATTGGATGAGACAGGCTATCCAATCATAGGGAGAAAGGTGGAAGACAGATATATCAAGATTGGTGACGGTGTGTTCGGTGGTGATAATTTGAACCTGCTTACCGGTTTGAGCGCAGATGATACAGTACGAATTTCAATTCCAACAGAAAGTGGYTCTACAGCCTATGAGCTTACTGTTAAGAATGTACAGCAAGAGATTCTTCCTGAGGTGGATGAAGAGTTTATAAAAAAAATGGACCCTGAGGCGGAAACTGAAGAAGATTTAAGAAATAACATTGCCAAGGGTATTAGCAAACGGTTGGAGAATGATTCTGAGACTCAACTCCGGAAAAATATCATTTCATGGTTTGTGGAACAGACTAGCTTGGAGGTTCCTCCTTCCATGATAGACAATTATCTRGACAATCTTGTAGAGGATATTCGCAGCCGTAATGGTGAAACTCTGGATGAAGATAAGTATCGGAGTGAGATGCGGTCCTCTACTGAACGAAGTGTTAAATGGTATTTGATCCGTAAAGCTCTCATARTTACTGAAGCCATTGAGGTGAGCGATGAAGAACTAAAGGACGAAGTTTCCTCAATCGTCGAGTCAGTAAGTGGGAGTGGTCAGTCTAAAGAGATAGAGCGATTTTACAAGAAACCCAGTAATCGGGATAGTCTGCTTTCTGAACTGATTGAGAAAAAACTCTTTGCACTGCTGAAATCTTATGCCAAGATTGATGAAGTAGAGATTCAAACCAGTGAACTCCGTAAACAAGGTTAACAAAACAGTTARCTCATATGAGGATTTGACGTTATGATAAAATCACAAATAATCCCAATGGTGGTAGAACAGTCAGGCCGGATGGAACGGGCCTATGATATTTATTCTCGTCTATTAAAAGAGAGAATCGTTTTCCTGGGGCATCCTATTGATGACAATGTTGCCAGCCTGGTGATTGCACAATTTCTTTTTCTAGAAGCTGAAAGTGCAGATAAAGATATTTCGCTCTACATCAATTCTCCCGGAGGTTCCGTGACTGCAGGATTGGGAATCTTTGACACTATGAATTACATAAAACCTGATATATCTACAATCTGCATGGGGCAGGCAGCGAGTATGGCAGCAGTTYTACTGGCAGCGGGGACGAAGGGAAAGCGATCTGCACTACCCAATGCCCGAGTAATGATTCACCAGCCGTGGGGAGGGACTCAAGGCGCAGCCAGTGATATTGCTATTCAGGCAGAGCAGATWGTCTCACTTAAAAAACGATTGAATAAAATTATGGCTAATCAAACTGGCCAAACGCTAAGGAAAATAGAAAAAGATGCCGACCGGGATTTTTATATGACTACTGATGAAGCGAAAGCCTACGGTCTAATCGATTATATTTTACAGAAGAGGTGATACACCTCACATTGTAATAAAAACCTCTCTTGCAAATTTGAGGAAGTTCAGCTAAACTAAATAACATTTTTTGATCATGTTATCTCCACAGCAAAAAAAGGAGTAGGAAGATGAAAAAGACAGTTATGGGTTTACTGGCATTCACACTTTTCATTTCAATTACCTCAGCAGATGCACCTAAAGCTCTGAAACATAGCGACAAAGCACTGAAGAGCACATATGTTTTTCCTATTGAAGGTGATGCAATTGAGTACAACGTTAACCAGTTACCAAGACCATCAGCAATTAATTATCCCAATTCAAGGGATTTAGATATTTCATCCGTCTTGGTTGACTCTTCGCGAAACGGATATGGCATGCTATTGGGTGTAACTAATCCACTGCATTGGGAGCCCAATTATGGGTTTACCTGGTGCTTCCGCCAGTGGTACATTGCTAACGAAACAGTTTCTGGTCAGTTAGGTGCCTCTTTCTCATCAGATGGCGAAACTTGGGATATCTACTCCGGATTGAATCTCAGTTCTCCTGGAGAAACTCTGGCCCGTTATCCCAGCGCTGTAGGTGGATCTGATTATCCGTATCTGGTATGGAATGAATACACCACTGGTKCCGGTGGCGGGGACTATGGCGGCCGGCCTCTTTATACATGGGATCAGTTCTACTATGGGGGTGGTTCCTACTTTTCCCCTCCGCTRGATATCAACAACGGCTGCCAATCCACACCTTGTGATCCTGCGGACAACTGGGTAGCCTGTCCCGTAATTACTAATGATGCTTCAGGCACTCCTGTACTCAATGTTACCTATTCAGGCTGGAGCGGCAGTTCATCGAATTCCCTTGCTTCAGTAAGATATATTTACCGATCTAATTTCCATCAGGCCGGTTATTTCGCATTCAATGATGCAGTAGAGCTCTACACCGGTGAAGAATTTGAAGCGGAGACTGGAACCGGTTCTTATACCAGCTCTGCTATCATAGATATCAATGAGGATGGTGTGGGATACTCGGCAGTGATCAGTTATTTCGACGGTGTCGTCACRGAAGGTGAGAYTCCTGCTGATACTGCCCACACGTTCATGCTCCGGAAGACTGAAGATAACGGCGCTACCTGGAGTGAGACAGGACATAACGGAACGCCGTTCTACTACATTCCATCTGAATGGCTCAACACCTACTTTGATGATAATGATCTATTTCCAGAATACTATGTCGCCTCCGATACAGACTCAACAGAGATTACGGAAGCCTACATACCTTACGACTTTGAACTTAAAGTAGATTCAGATGGAACGCTCCACATCTTTGCTCCCGTTATTCCTTCTGGTGGAGGATTCATCTACTGGATTGAAGGGTGCGGAATGTATCACATGTGGAATGACGACCCGGTGAACGACCCCATGGGTTGGGARGCCAGCTACATGGGACCTATGGATATCACATACATGTATGGATATGCTTCTTCTAACTACTTCCGTATTTTCCCGTCATCAGCAATTAGTATAGAAAATTCGGATATCATGTACTGTACATGGGAGGCGTATTCCGACACTTCTGCAAACAGGTTCAATTTCGATGTTTTTGCTGTCAGGTCTGAGGAYGGTGGAGCAACGTGGACAGAGCCGATGAACATCACCAATACTTTGRTGCTGGATGTAGATGAAATTCATCCTCATCTGGCTCCTCGGGCTACTGATGAGGAGTGCTATATCGTCTATATGGCGCCCGACTACGAGGTAGAAACTGTTACACCTGCTGCCTCCCCGGAAGACTACAAGCAACGACTCTGGTTTGCTAATTTAAATTGGGSTGAAGTCAGYATAGAAAGYGGTGAAAATCTACCTGTCAGGTTTGAACTTTCGCAAAACTTCCCGAACCCGTTCAACCCGCAGACTGTCATCAGCTACAGYTTGGATAGAACTGYGGATGTACGGCTGGAAGTATTCGATCTGCTGGGTCGGAAAGTACAGACATTGGTTAACAAAGAGATGGATGCAGGAAATCATGATGTTGTTTGGAAAGGCAGTGAACAGGGAGCTGGCATCTATTTCTACCGTTTGTCAACCGATGGCAGAAGTGAAACGCGCAAGATGGTACTCCTGAAATAAAAATCTGATATTACGAGAAATCAGAATGATGATTAAGGACGAAGTGGCGGACGGGAGTCTGCCACTTCGTSCTTTATAAATGAAAATAAATGGAATAAGAGTGAGACTATGGAGAAGTTACTCAAAAGAATTTCATGGAAAGAGGGAAGGTTTAAAAACATTATTACTAACCACAATATGTGATTTGCTAAGAAATTTCTAAAATGCTTGACAAAATRAAACTTATTACCWCCCTAGCTGTACTATCTATATTTTTTATTGTTACTTCTTGTGAAGAGGTTCTCGAGGAAACTACCGAAGATATTTCCCTCGAAAACACGTTGGGTGAAAGTCAGATCGGCAATGGCACAACAGGCGACGTTAGCGAYTACTTCTACAACTTTGGTGAAGACCTGTCGGCTGAATTTTACAGGTTTACTCGCTCAAATAACCGTATCAGTTTTACTTATAACGAGTACATTTCCCTCTATGGTAATGTTCCTCCAGTGCTGACTCTTCAGACTTTCCCGGATTATTTGGTTGAGATTACATCAAATAATTCTGAAGCGACACAACGCCAATTAATTGATTCTCTCACAATTGAGGGGCAAGTGCTGGAAGATTCTGTTACCATWTTATCCGAGCGATTCCGTAACCTGGTTCGAATGGAGTGGGACACAGAACCACAGGTAGATCTGCAGCGATACCGACCTGTCAACTCAGATGAGGTGCAGGAGTCTCAAACGGTTGTCTATCAGGATACCATGGATATTATAACCTATGCTGCTACTGTGGATACTCCACTCATTAGCGGGGGAATTATGTTTGTAGATTCTGAAGAGTGGACAGATACAACCTATTATTACTCTGCTGAGTTACCGTTGAGTTTTTCTCATACATTTACATTCGACGACAGGACTCAACTGGGTGATGATTCGCTCATGTTCCGCATCAACACGGACTGCWACGACAATGGSATATGGGATCCAGCTGAAGGTAGTGAGGACTTAGGCAATGGCATATGGGATCCAGCTGAAGTTTACCTGGATTTGGATAGTGATGATGAGTATGATTTAAGTGAGCCTTATGAAGAYCGCAACTGCAATCAGACATGGGATGACGCGGAAGTTTTTACTGACTCAAACGGAAATGGAATTTATGATGATGGTGAGCCATTCACCGACGTAGGAAATGGACAAATGGATGAAGAAGAGTCTTTTCGAGATGATAACGGTGACAGCATTTGGAATGTGAGTGAAGGACTATTTGCAATAAATAATTCACCCAGCACTATGCTTATMTCCTGGGCTGACCCCGTTAATCCAGCAATACTGGAAACTGTAGAGGTAGGTGATTCGCTGGTGACTCGATGGGGGATCACTTATCACGATCTTATAGAACAGTTTATCTTTGTAGATGATAAAACGGTTGAAGCCGCCGATATAGATTCTCAGGTAGTCCTCTACACCAACGAAATCATCGCTCATTTGTCCACCGGAACAGCTGACGGAGAGTACTTTATCAGCAAGTCTGTTTGGGATGATGGTGAYGAATATGACTATCACATGTTCCGAACGGATGATAATGTCTATAAAATTGCTCAACCCAGTTATTTTGAACCGTACGGTTTTTACTGGAGTGATTCGGATTTGGAGAGTGGATTTTGGCACAGGAATGTTTTTGATGAAGAGATACTTTATTACACCCCCAGCGGAGAACTTCGAGATGGCGAGATTGTTGAAGAGGAGTATTACGACACAACAGAAGTCGCCATCTACAAAATAGAGAAGCGTTTTGAGGTGGGGTTGGATACTATCACAGTTCCGGCCAAAAAGATCCGCGGATATGAAGAAGACGGAACTGTGATTTGCTATCAGGATGCCAATTGGTCCGCGGCTACAATAGATGACTGTCCAGGTGCAGATACCACCATTACCAGCAGTTTCAAAGTTACTCGCACATTGACTATGACTATGATAGGAAGTGGTGTAGAATACGGTGAGCGAAATGAAACCTGGTTGGCGGAGAATCTGGGAATTGTAAGAGATGAACTACTGGTGCGGTGGAGTGAACTTGCAGGGACAACAGAGGARTGGACTGCTATTTCTCGCTGGGAGTTAGGCAAAGCAACTACGTCCGGCATAGGGTCTACTTTTAGAATGGCAGGACAGTCTGAGACAGTGAAATTAGATCAATTTGAACTCCTTCCGTCATTTGGCAATGATCCCTACATTTTCCACAGAAACTCAGGATTCCAGCGAGTGGAACTACCCAGAAATGAGTAAGATGAATAAGCTGAGAAAATCGATCACGACTTTTGCCATACTCTTGATTTTGGGAACACAACTGTTTGCCGGAACGGATGGAACTATTCGTGGTAGGGTTGCTGACGAAGAGGGTATTGCACTACCCGGTGCCCAGGTATTGATTAAAGAGCTCTCAATTGGCGCCGTGGCGGATTTGAACGGAGATTACATCATYCTGAACATACCGGTGGGGAAGTATGACGTTACAGTTATGATGATGGGCTATCAGAGACAGATTATATCAGGCGTAGTTGTTCAGATGGATCAATCTGTATGGCTGAACTTTAAGCTACCTATTGAGTCTCAAGTGGGTGAAGAGGTGACTGTATTGGCAGAACGGCCCATGGTGGAAAAGACATCTACATCCAAGAAAGTGACGGTAGATAGCGAGGCAATTGCTTCCTTACCCTTGCGAGATATAAACGAATTGTATACGCTTCAGTCGGGAGTTATTAAGGTAGAGAGCCGTAGGGAAGGTATCCCTGATCATGAAGAACGTGGATTAGAAGAGATTCACGTGAGAGGTGGTCGCTCGGGTGAGATTGCATATATGATTGACGGACTTTACATCCGGAATCCCATTTACGGCGGCATCGGAAACGGYACCAGGCTAAATCTTTTTGCTGTGAAGGAATTTGATTGGCAACCCGGTGGTTTTAGCGCTGAATATGGTGATGCCATGTCAGCAGTTTCAAACATGCATACCAATTCGGGCGGTGGTTCTTTCAAATACCAATTTAAATACGAGACCAGTACCATTGGCGCTCTTATGGGATCTGATTACGACGACCTTAGAGGTTACAATGATTATAATATTGGTTTTGGTGGTACATTTCCTTTCTTAAAAAAATTAAAGTATTGGTTCTCCGGGCAGTTCACCACTCACGATTCTTATAGAGTCTATGAATTCGATGATATCGTTTACAAACTTCTACCGGGACAAGAGCACTACCTTGACCCACCCGATGTAAATGACCCTGATTATCTGAAGACTGTAAATGAAAACCGAAATAACTTGGTACAGCCTTGGGATCAGGTGGCGGGTTTCCGCGGTTTTGGTCATGATAAGACTTCGGATATTTTCGGAAAACTTTCTTACAATTTTACCCCGAAATTAAGGTTWAACCTCTCTTACTGGAATGTAGATGCACATCGAAAAGGTTTCAGTCCCCAATACCTATTCTGGGATGAAGGTCAGAATGAACTCTTCCGGAATACAGAAAGAATTGCGCTGGAAATAAATCACTCCCTAACCAGTAGGATTTTTTATACTATTCGTGTTGCCCGTTTCACACAAGAGCAGTTCCAGGGCGTCCGCTGGCAGGATAGCGATAACGATGGATATCCTGACTGGTATGAATGGCGGCATCCTGCGGGTTCTGACAGGAGTATGTCAAATCCTTATGATCCGGATGTTATCCCATACTCAACCTCAGAAAACGGTGATACGCTCTTTTATACTATGCTGGACAATAGGAGCGGATGGTCATTTAGAGCTGAACCGGGAGTTTATAATTGGGAAACCGCTGAAGATTTTACTGACCAAAACGGGAACGGCATTTGGGACTCAGGTGAGCCTTGGGAAGACTTAAATGGAAATAGTCAATGGGATGGACCTGAACTGGTAGAGGCTTTGCAATTCAGGGATGGCTCGTATTGGCTGGCTCCTGAAATGTATGAAGACTATAACGTATTTTATGATGACAACCACATTTTTTACAATTATTTCCAGGATCCGTATGCAGAACAATATCCTGATTCTATATCCTCTTTAATTTTCTATTCAGGTGATCCGTCAGATTACAATTATTACATGCCTTCTGCTTCTGGCGGGTACGGTTGGTTTGAAGGTCGTGTTTTTGGCGGACATGATCGCTTCTACGCCACATCAAAGGCTGTTACTCATGAGTTTCGTCTTGACTTTACCTCTCAGATTTCCAACGAATTCAAACTGCGYACGGGWGTTGATTTCAAGTCACACAGGCTGAACTTYTACGAGGTGATACGGCCTTGGCTAGGTACGGGTTCTTTCATTCAGACATTTTCTGAATACTGGGAAGACACCGGTCCTGATGGACTTCTTCCTACAGATGTGGAATATGAAACTGCTGATCCGGGAGAAGGGAACGGCCGGTGGGATGATGGCGAGGAATATACAGATGCTAACAAGAATGGAAAGTGGGATGATTACCGTGAGCCGGTAGAGCTTTCTACCTATATTCAGAGTACTTTCGAAGTCCCATGGATGGTTATAAATGCCGGTGTAAGACTTGATGGTGTAAACTACAGGACACAGGTTTGGGCGGATTCATTGGGAGAATTATCACCCGGTAAGCCATGGTATTATTCTGATGTGAATGAGAATGGGATTTGGGATGATGGCGAGGAGGTAAGCGAATTCGCCGGACTGGCACGTCAGGAAGTTCTCTTCACCGATGCTCAATGGTTCTATAAAATTAGTCCCCGGATTGGAATCAGTCACATCATTACTGACCGGTCTACCTTCACTTTTAATTACGGTATTTATTATCAGACTCCAGTGTACATGAATGTATATCTCAATACCAACCGGCTGGAAGATCCCGAAGAACTGTTCCAGGAAAGCGGAGGAACTATTGGTAACGCCACCATGGGAGCTCAGAGAACACAGTCGTATGCTCTTGGTTACAATGCACAAGTGAGTAGACATTGGCGTTACAGCTTGGCAGCGTGGGTTAAGGATATTGATCAGTGGCTGACGTTTAAGAACAGCCGTTCGGGAGTTTACGAATATCAGGTGTTTGATAACGGCGATTATGGAGGAGCAAAAGGTATAGACTTTACATTAGAACGTCGAGGGAGAGGATTAAGCGGAATGCTCCAGTACACGCTATCAATTGCCAAAGCCAATAAGGCTCACGATTGGTCCGCTGAAGGTACTGTCTTCGTTGATGCTCCTTCACAAGAGTTTTTGATGCCTTATGATCGAACCCACGATTTGACATTATCACTCTACACATTCCTCCCCTTYGGGGTCCGRGCAGGACTTACMGGATTCTACCAGTCAGGATATCCTTACACACCCTATATTTATAAGCAAGGTGATAGGGCACCATCGCTGGATATCAAGAATCAATACTCCAAACGGTCTCCTGATTACTTAAACTTTAATTTATCCTTTTCAAAGGGGGTAAAGTATGGCAGGCAAAATATTATGCTGGGTTTGAATGTATTCAATCTTTTCGATATTCGGAATTCGGTTGATATATGGCCACTTACTGGCAAACCCGATGATCCAGGTGCATTCTACACGAATTTTGTTGGTCTTCCCGGAACAGACCCCAATGGGGCCGGTGTAAAGGCGTATCTCTCCAATTCATTCTTCGATCAGCCTTGGTATTTCTCCTCACCCCGGCAGATTAACTTTTTTGTTAGGATTGTATTTGAATAATAAAGTNATGAGACGGATCACAGGAATCATAATGGTTATAGGGGTTCTCCTGTCTGCTGACGACCGRAAGGGGCCAAAACTGTCGGGTGAACCAATGGGATATTATGGTCCGAGTCCTGCATTGAAAATCGGCGACTATCCTTTTCCCACCAATCCTATGAACGATCGAGCTAAAGGGTTTCTCCTTCAGGGAAAAGTAAAGAATGCAGTCTCCAACTATGGAAATTTCGTCAATTGGGATGAACACCCTTCTGGATTGTGGGGAGACTATTCCTATTTGCCCGCAGTGAGTTTCCTTGCTGGGGTTCAAGGTCAAGCTTACTCTTCAAGATTCTCGTGGGCACCCGGTCCAGTTGAACAGAGTGGCGGGATAATTGTTTGGAGTTCTTGGGCATCTACCGAAGCTTATCAGGCTTGGTTCGAGGATGGGGATACTAACTTTGTAGGTGTAGTGTTCGAAGCTGAGAATGATGGTGGTATCTGGAGTCCCGATAGCTTAGTAAAGAAGGCTTCAATCGACGATATTGATGGTCCTTATCAATGGGGTATTGACAGTGATTTAGGGACAATCTTCCTTAGTGTTGAGGGTGATGTGACTCCTGATAAGTCCTCAACAAGAGTCGGGTTGATACGTCCCTGGGCTCTACGGCCAAAACTGAAGGAGCGCACCGACGAGTTTGATGTTTACGAATATGGTGTTGATAAGGAAGAATGGACAGCTGATGATGTCTATTTTTATTATGGTGCAACGGTATCGGAATCGTGGTTTACCCGTTGGAATCCAACAACAAATGCTGAATGGCAAGCTTCCACTAACGCCCGAATTAACACTCACAGTACTGATGTAACTGCTGGAGATATCTTCAGCGATACTCCTTTCACAGATGCAGGAGATACTTATCCGCTATTGGCTCACAGCAGTTATTCCCAAACATGGCCTACAGCATTCAGCAACGAAACAGGAGAGTATGAGCCGTTCTGGCCGGGGTGGTGGGCTGAAGACTATGATGAAAGTCTTCCAGGTTGTAGCGGATCACGGAAGGACCCGGATTGCTGGAAGGTGGTTCCGGGCAGGTTCATCTCTGATACTGACGTCTATATGGAATTTGATGATCGATGGGCTCATAGAGCCAACATGGTGGACACCAATGACGAGTATGAGCAGACAGGATATCCTCTAGGTATTCGGGTGATGGCAGAAGCACATTCTTACGGTGTATCCTACGCTGAGGATATCATGTTTGTAACCGTAAGAGTCAGAAATGAAAGTGGTGATTGGTTTGCTTTTGAGAGGGATATCAGCGGGAATCATGTTCCCATTTTAGATGATGATGGGATGCAGCTCAGCGGGGAAGGGATGATCATGCCTGACGGTACTAAGCTAAACCGAGGTCGGGGTTTTGATTACAAGGAAATTACGCTTGGTTTCTATATGGATGCTGATGCCGCTATGGGAGATATCAATGGATATAACGGTGCTATCCATACTAATGCTGATGATTTTATGGAATATATTGACTGCTCAAATATTACACCTGGTTCAGTTGCAGAAGAGCTTTTCCCAAATGGCTGCCCGGAAGTAGGTGGCGAAGTACTTCGAATAAGTATGGCACTCATCTATGATTATGACGGTATCAGTGGTCCTGCTACTAATTTGGGTATTGTAGCCACGCAACTTCTCGATTCGCCTCTTGCAACCGATGAAGTGGATTTGGATTTGGATGGGTTCCCAGACATCTACCCCGGAGAGCCACTGAAGATGACCGATTGGCATTGGTTTGACTGGTACAACAGACCCGGTGTTGTAAGCAGGGAGGGTGACAGCAATTGCTGTGCCGGGGACTTAGGTAAACCTCAAGCGAGGAATAGGGAAGAAATATTGCTGAAAATTATGCTAGGTGATACCGTAAATCTTAGTGAAAATGAACACGCCTGGTTCTTCCATACAAAAAATCCTGATACTGATTTAGGGTCAGAATTGAATCCTCACTTTGATTCATTAGAAGGGTTGGAGCGAGAAGATGCGTTCTTAAACGGTGACGAAGGATTGGACTGTGTATTGATAATGAGTTGCGGACCTTTTGATTTRGCTTTGGGTGAGGAAGCGCCTTTCTCATTTTGCGTTATCTTTGGTGAGGATTACGATGATCTTGTYAAGAATGCAACATTTGCCCAGATCATGTACAATTCCCACTATCAAGGATATACGCCTCCTACCAGGCCTACAGTTCACGCTGTTGTCGATCACGGAAAGGTAACCCTCTATTGGGATGATTCTGCTGAAAGTTCGAAGGATGTAGTCACGAATTATGCGGACTTCGAAGGGTATAAGATTTACCGAAGTATTGATGGCGGTAATACATGGGGTTCCAACGACAAACGAATTTACGATGACGGAGATGTACTTGTTGGCTGGAGACCGTACGCTCAATTTGACTTGACAGCTGCGGAAGACTCGGTATTATGTATTTATGAGAATGATGAGTGTGACGCCGGAGAGAACCGGGGCAGAAGCATCAGCGGTCCTGACCCTCATACTCCTTGGTTTAGTCTGGGGAGCGATACCGGTTTTGATGATATCCGCCTCTCTCAGCCCATTGAAATTGATGGTAGAGAATACAATTACGCTTTTGTGGATTCCAATGTAGTTGACGGCATGCAATACACTTATTCTGTGACAGCATACGACATGGGTGTTGAAGCTCCTTTTGTAGTGGATTGGATTCCTGACGGRAGCGGCGGATTTTTACCGGACACGATTCCAGGTTATGCTAATCCTGATAACTGGTCTGCTCCTRACGGTTATGAATACATTGAAAACTCCAAAGGAACAACCGTCCTCGACGCAAACTTTGTAAGGGTACATCCGGGATCTCCTCCACAGGATGATTTAAGTCTAATTAAGGTTGTCCCCAATCCGTATATCCAGCGATCTGATTATTTGGAGTCACAATATCTTCGGCAGATTCGCTTTACAAATCTGCCTGAAGAATGCACAATCACAGTATTTACTGTTACTGGAGAGAGAGTAACGACTCTCGAACACTCAGACCTCGATGATGGGAATTATGTTTGGGATATGAGAACAGTAAATAATCAGGAAATCAGTCCGGGACTCTATATCTTCTCTGTTGAGTCCGGGAGTCAAACTCACATAGGAAAATTTGCGGTGGTAAGATGAAAAAAATCTATCAATTATCAGTTTTAAGTGTGGTCTTAATAGGAATGCTCCATGCCCAGTACAGGGACATTCCTGATGTAGTAACAAAGGTAGCTACCTCAGCAGCCAACTGGCTTAAGTTGGGGACAAGTACCCGGGCAGCAGGAATGGGTGGGACCTTTGTTGCAGCAGGGCAAGGAGTGAGTGCTATTCCATACAATCCAGCTGCTATCGCTTATCTGGAAGGTTCTGAAGTTTATGTATCTCGCACTAATTATGTGGCAGGTATAACATACAATGTTATCTCATATGGTACCCGCTTATCGGCCAGCGACTTTTTCGGCATTAACATTTTTTATCTCGATTCTGGTCCTATTGGTGTTACAACTGAGAAGTTCTCCAACGGAACAAATGAAGATTATCATGTGATTTCCATGTCATTTAAACTGGCTTATGCCCGCAGGATGACTGACAGGTTAAAAGTCGGTGTCACCTTAAACTACATTCGTGATGAGATTTACACGACTAATATGCAATCGGTGGCTTTTGATATGGGATCTAATTTTGATACCGGTATTTTTGGAATCGTATTGGGTATGAGTGTTTCGAATTTTGGTCCTGAAGTTCAATATGGAGGTGAAGGATTACAAGTTCCTGTGGCGGACAGTCTAGATGTAGATGGACGGCTCAATAAAGTCACTGAGAGTTTTCCTTTACCACTTATGTTTCGTCTCGGTATACAGAAGGATATTATTGGTCCCTCGGAGAATGCCACACTCAAGAGTTCTACTCACCGTCTATCATTTGCCATGGATGGTACCAATCCCACAGACTATACTGTTCATGGAAACGCAGGTATAGAATATGCATTCCGTGAATTGGCATTTCTAAGAGCAGGGACAAACATAGGACACGATACGGCAGGTTTTGCCGCTGGAGGTGGGCTTTTCTTCAAAATGGGCAGTATGTCAGCAAGAGTGGACTATGCATTCATAAACTATAATATCCTTAAACTGATGCATCAGGTCAGCATCGGTCTGGAGTTTTAAACAGTTAATAAGAAAGAATTTATGTTGAGCACTTTTCGCAACAGAATTCATTCCTCATTAATGTGCATGATAGGTATGATTTCTATAGTTTTGGCGGAGGAGGGATTTTCTCCGCCTGATACTCCAAGATTATTTGCTACAACTCGTCATCATCGTGTTTTTCTTGCGTGGGATAATSTAGCGGAAGCATCCATAGATTCGGTGACAGGTTATGCAGATTTTGAGGGCTACAGAATCTACAGGAGCACAGATTTTGGAGAGACCTGGGGAGGTCCTAATCAAAGGCTCTATGACTATGAGGGAAATTTTGTGGGGTGGAAACCTTATGCTCAGTTTGATCTCACTGAAGAAGAGGACGAGGATTTTTGCCTTTACGGATCGGATTGCGGAAATAATGATCCCAAACGGGGAATTGAGATTTCAGGACCTGATCCGGTTAATCCGAGATTTAGTTTGGGTGAAAACATTGGATTGGAGTATACTTATGTCGATTCGCATGTAACGGATGGTGTTCAGTATACGTATTCTGTCGTCTCATACGATATGGGATTGAGGACTTTTGATGTGGAGTTTGTCTGGGATGCAGGGGATTCCACATGGATAGCAGATTCAACATGGTCACCCTCCAATCCTGATCATTTTGTCGGACCTGATTCATTGAATGGTAAACCCAATCCCACTCTTGGATACCCCAGCCTTGAATGCTCAATGGGATCGAGTCAGGATGACTTAAATTTCGTAACAGTAATTCCCGGCTACTATGCGAGCAATGTATCATTCCCCTCTGAAGAAGAGATAGAATCTTTCTTTATTCGCCAGGAAAGTACAATAGGGACAGGAGGTATTTCTTATATCATTGTTGACAGAGACAGCCTTTCAAGTTCAATTTTTCGGTTTGAAATTCAGGCTGATTTGGGAAGTACAGCAGGCGAAGGGATGGCGTGTGAAGATCCGGTGGTATATGTGTACGAAATAACGGACAGTGCAAGCCAGAGTCCGACTGATTTTGACTATTCTTTTGGCACTGATACTCTTTCGGATTTCCAGATAGATTCACTTCTTGATCTCCCGGGAGCGACAGAAATCGGCTCAGAAATATTTMTACCAAAATATCGTTCCATCACCGAAGTAAACCGGGATAGTGATATTTTGGATGGTATCCGTTTCAGGTTCGATAATATCCAGGACTTTATCCCGGAGGACCAGTCAGCACTTGTGGATACGGTTATTTGGTCTGCTGACAGTTCAACAATTGATGCGATGAAAGGAGTTTTAACTTATTTTAATTCTGCTTCATTTAATCGTCGATTGAACTTTGATTACAAGATAGAGCTGTTTTCTGCTCCCACGGATTCCACATCATCACAATTTTGCAGTTCTTTTTTCTCTCGTGTTCCAATGAGAGTAAGTAACATAACAACCGGACGCCAAGTAGTATTAAAGCACTTGGATCAGGGTTAYTCGTTCCCTCCTCCCTTATCTGCTGAGGGATTTGGAGACTGTGAATGGACACGAAATGAACCACTGGTTTTTCAAGGAGATACACTTGTAATAGATAGTGTCTTAACACCTGTGTCTACGTTCACTCTTAAAACTGATTTTGATTTGGAAGTATTGTTACCTGGATTAAAAGACTGGTCAACTTCAGATAACTATATTGAGGGAGATATGGTCCAGCAGCGTATTATGGCGTGGGAAGCGATAGAAGCCAACTCCGGCGTGGAGCCATACAGTTTTATTGATAATGATGGTGATGGTGTGAATGACAGTCCATGGAAACCGTATTACCCTTGGTCAGATGGTGAATATCTCATCGTGAAAATGAAGAAATTTTTCACAGATGGTGATGCGTGGGTTGTGGATATGAGCGAATTTGGTAAATCCCATGAAGTGACGAAAGATGATCTCGATCTTATTAGAGTGGTTCCGAACCCTTATATTGTCCATTCAGCATATAAYGAGAAAGTAGGCAGTCGCCTTCTCCGTTTTAGCCGTCTACCTAACGAATGCAGAATTCTAATCTATACTATCACAGGTGAGTTGGTTACGAGTCTTGAGTATAGTGATCCTTATGAAGGAAATCTATGGTGGAATCTGAGAACTGGCCACAATCAGGATGGGCCTGAGGTTGCACCCGGACTYTATATTTACATCGTAGAAGCGGATGATCTGCAGCATGTGGGGAAATTCGCTATTGTTCGATAAGAATGTGACTAAAATCATAGCATCTTGTCCCAAAAGAGAGGTAAGTTATTTTAAGAACAAGATTAATTCACAAAAGAGTTAACTTAAAAACCAACCATCAACACAACTAAAGAGGTATAATAATGAAAAGAATTTCAAAGGCATTAATTTTTCTGACTGCGATTTCGCTGGTGTTTGTAACAGTGAGTGCTGAAAAACGTAGCGTTATTAGGCAAGAGTCACTCGTTTTACAGGCTGACAGGGATTCTGGCTGGCAGGGAATCACTACTTCGAACCGAAGTTCTGACAGAGACACAACTACGGCCTTCTTTGATGATCTGGAGTCAGGAACTTCAGGATGGTCATTCGAGGCTGGCTGGGAACTGACGGAAGAGAGTTCCAGCAGCCCTACGCACAGCTTTAATATAGACGATGATAACTACGCTACTGTCTCGTCTCTCATTACCCCAGTGGTCACTTTACCAGAGATAGATGCGGAAGAGAACGAAAGTATCCATTTTTCCTTTGATCTCTGGTGTGATTTCCCTGATTCGGATGGTGACGGAGATGAGTTCCTTGAAGATTATTACAGTGTTGACGTGGCGGATATGAGTTCAACTCCATGGCACACATCC
>NVVH01000054.1 GCA_002402135.1 Fidelibacterota bacterium
AGTGGATTGTTTTCTGTTAATGAGTGTTTTTACTCTTCTACCTAGCATATCATAAATGGAGATATTTACCCAYGCATTATTAGATAAAACATAACTAATTGTTGTTGTGGGATTGAATGGATTAGGGTAGTTGGAGTAAAGTTTCAGTTTTTCTGGAACGACTTCAGCAGAGTAATTCACAAACATGCTGTCACAAGTGAACTCCACCGCTTCTCCTGGAATAGTAACATTTGACCAAGGACCAATGTTGTCCATCTCCGGCTCGCCATAGTATTCCGGTCCGATGATATACGGGAAAGCCGAGCTGTTGTCTTCATGAATCGTTACATAGTAAGCATATATCCCATCGGGATACTCTGGCGTCACGGCAAAGCGTCCGTTGTACTCATCCAAATGACCAAGTTCCTCCACATACTCGTAATCCTCAATATACCATCCCAGTGGCACGGAACTGATAGGCGGTCCCCACTGCCATTGGGGCAACTCCGTCCCATCCGGCAAGGTGGAACGGTCGGTTATATCGCGAACCTGATACCCGGTCTCTATGCGAACGTTGTCTCCGGTACCATCAGGATTGGCATATCCCCGAGGACCATACACAGGGAAGCCGTCAAAGGCAAAACCCAAGAGTGGTGAGTGTTCTCCGGGAATGTCCTCGTAAAGGCAGACAGGATTCTGGTGATTATGGAGATTCCCCATTGGCGCCGGATGGCAGAGGCAGTCGTCGAAAGATTCCGCCTCATACATGACCGCATTCTGAAACCACACCCCTTCCCCCTGATAAGAAAATGCGTCCTTAGCATTGAAGAAAGGGACTCCATTGATAAGTACACCTATGGGACCCAAAGGTGTTTCGAAGTGGTCTCCTGAATCCTCATGAGGATACCTAGAAATTTTAAAGATGTAACTCTGATCAGAAGGTGTATTAGGATTGCCCGGCCACGGACCGATATCATAGTCTGGGATGCCGGTGGAATTCACATAGACATAATCATCTGTATAATGAATGGCCTGGACATTGGCTAATATATTCCCATAACCAGTGGTGCCGTCGCAGTTCAGCGTCCACGACGTTACTTCTGGATGAGCGGTTAAGTATGAACAGATAGTAAACAGAAACAGCGTAGTGATACGGTCTTTCGACATTTCTTCCCCCTTGTCAAGTTGTAGAAAAGATCATACCCCCTTTTCAAGAAAACTGAAAGGGAAAAGTARAAAAACAGGCCTGCTCCCTAATGAGCACAGTGCCAGAAGATACTTGATTTTTGTTTTATTCATTATCGCTTAGAATCTTTACATATACTTCGGAATACTGCTTGGCTNANAAAATTWACAATACTTTACATATAAATGTTTCCAATACAATTCTTAGGATAATTCTGCTGTTCTACTATGTGATACAGTTCACTTATAACTTGAATTTCTGYCCTTCCCKGGMAATATGAAACCCCTGCTTCTGRATAGATTCAGATGCTTGSGACTTTTCATCGTGGGCAGGATTCGTRTGATTAAAATGAATAAAATGTATTTTACCTTTTTCATCAGATGAACTTGCATTGAAAACATTCATTGTTTCCTCAATAAATGGGTGGGGAATCTCACTCATATCCCGATTGGGTATTTCACCATTTTCATAAAATGTACCATCCAGAAAAGCTACATCTGCATCCTTCACTATAAGGCGAACATCATGTTTCCACTTAGACCATTTATCAATATCAGGAATATATATTATTTCTCTATTCAATCCTGAAATTCTATATCCCACTGTTTCTGAAAACTCATCCCTGTGAGGAACACTAAATGGCGTAACTGAAATATTATTAGTTAATTTAACGGGCYTTCCATYCTGTAGTTTTGAAATCATAATGTTGTTCAAAGCTACCAGTTGGCTCCATGGACCGTTGTTTTCTAAAAATGACTTTAAACGGGGCATAGCATAAACTTGCATCATTATTGATCCCATTACTTCTTTGCCTAAATGTATTAAACCTGTGTAATGACCAATATGCGCGTGTGTGAGAAAAATGCCCTTTAATTCTGCACTATGGWTAGATGTTAATGCATTTAGCTGAGATGGAAAATCAGGGGTGGCATCAATCATCCAAGCTTCATTTGATTCTGGATTAACAATAGCAAGAGATGCAACTTTTCCATGTTTTGATGGATCATTCCATTTATCAGTACAACATTTTTCCTCACATCCAGAATGAGGTATTCCGCCATCCTGAGCTGTGCCCAAAACAATTATATAAGGATTATTYTCAGCGTTCATCTGTGTCAGTAAAACTAAACAGATAAAGAGTAAAATGTATAAACTTCGAAAAAAACTTTCTGGAAGATTTTTCGACAACTCAATCTTTCTGCAGAGACAATTTCCTGTTACTTTTCTGTTTTTTCTTCCCACAGGTTGAAGATTGTYCCGAATGGATCTTTCATATAGCAGTCTCTTCCTTTTCCTTCCCATTTGACAATTTCACAGCCATTTTCCAGAAGATATTCTTTAGCGGCTTCCAGATTATTCACTAAATACTCCAAAACAGTATTCTCCATTTCATCATTCTTTATAATATAAAAGCACGATTCACCTGTTTGAAACTCAATTTTAGTTGCCGATTCTTTAACTATTGGCAGGTGGAGTAYATCASCATAAAATTTTCGTGCYAATTGAATATCTCTGGTAAGAATTGCTACATTATTACTTTTCTTAAGAGTCAGTTCCATAATCCTTTAATTAATTTCTATTTCTTGAATTAACAACTGATTGTTTATTAATTACTTCCTTGCGAACTAATATGTGCCTTCCAGGTAAGATAAATAATATCCATCTATTTCATTGATGTAAGTATACTAGGTCACTCCTTTACTGAAGCTAAATCTTCCGGAGTATCGCAAACACAGTTAACCAAAAAGCGGACCTGCTCTATTTTCCATCCCGCATTATAATCTTCTTTTTGATAATACGAACAACTTTTTCTTTATGATCGTCATTGTTGTCATCATCAATGTCGATTACCATTACATTACCACTCTTTGATTTCCATTTAAAATTGCCTTCTTTCATATCATAATCGTCCGCAGCCACTTCTTCGCCATTGACAACGACCTTCATTAATGTATCACCGTCCACAATTTCCTGTTCGATTTTTACATTCATTTTATSGTCATCACCGCTGAAAAAAACCATTYCATGATTCCCATTTTGTCCAAAATGCTTTGGCGCTGGATGAGACCTGTTAGTGAGTTGAAAAATGCCTATWGCCACTACCAACAGGAATAGRTATTTCCACAACAATTCCAGTTTTTCTTTTGTATTCATTGTATTCTCCTTTATGGGTTAGATGATTAAATATTAACTKNTTCATTGCCAATGAACCAGTTTCCACAGACTAAAGATTGCCAACCCTGCGCACAACATACTAAATAGTAAAATGTAATATTCGGGATCGTTCTGCTGGTCGCCGTAGATAAAACCCCTCAGCAATACTGCCGACATAACCGTGAAAAGTATCGTGCTTGTTGAAAGTGCCAAATATTTCAGATTTTCTTTTATACTGATGAGTTTTCTCACCTATTAATTAATTCTAATTTGTTAGTAAAAAATCAATTCCTATTTAAAAATTAAGGTTCAATTGCAGGTAAGGGTTATTTGGGCAATGTTTGGTCCAGATCAGCGATAAGATAAGCTATAACTGCCATGGCAGCCACACAGCGATTAAAATCATCAAAATCAACCTTGTCAAATGTATCGGCATTGGTATGGTGATACCAGAAATACTTGGAAYCGTCCACTTTCAGAGACATGACGGGTACACCTTCATCGTTYAAAGGCGCCACATCTGCGGCCCGGCCGCCATCGGTGATCTCACCGGCTTCAATACTATCCAGCAATCCACCAATTTCTTTGACAATCTCCATGGCTGCCTCCGAACCAGAAAAACCAAAACCTTTGGGTTTAAACACACCCCCATCGGATTCAATGGCTACCACATGCTTATCCAATTCACCTAAATGTTCATCACGGTAGGCWTTWYYRCCYCKKMYKCCATTTTCCTCATTGGTCCACATCACCACCCTCAACGTCCTTCGAGGCTGGAGACCCATTTCCTTRATAAGTTTCACTGCGTGCCAAGCCGCCAAACATCCGCCGGCATCATCGTTAGCTCCCTGACCCACATCCCAGGAATCGATGTGGCCTCCCAGCACCACCACTTCTTCCGGATATTCACTGCCGGGCAGTTCTGCCACCACGTTTCGAGACCAGCGGTCCGCAACYGTTTTTGCTTCCATTCTTAATTCGAGTATAATTTTCTCACCGCGATCGTGGATGCGGCCGAGCATCATGGCRTCTTCCATGGTCAGGGCTGCGTGGGGWATTTTAGGTATGGTGTCAGAATATGCCATACCGCCGGTGTGAGGCGTATTCATAGACCAGGGGCCCACGGAACGGATGAGGCTGGCCACAGCGCCGTATTTTGCMGCTTCCTGGGCACCTTTATATCGGTATTGAACCGTTTCCCCATAGTTCGTGAAAGCAGCATTAAAGAGTACGATTTTACCTCGCACTTCATCTTTCCTCTGTTCCAGTTCTTCGAAACTGTCCACCACGATTACTTCTCTGCGAATTCCTTGGCGTGGAGTGGAGATACTACCGCCAAGACCCAGAATGGCCAGATCCTTTGCAAATGGCTTGATGAGTTTGGCTGATTCTTTTCCACGTATCCATACGGGTACTTTCACTCGCTCGCCGTGGACATTGGATAAACCGTCTTTTTCCATCTCTGCCAGGACCCAGTCAATAGCATTTTCAAGATTCTTTGAGCCGCTCAACCGCGGACCAAAAGTATCGCATATATAAGCCAAGCGATTGTAAGCGGTGCTATCAGAAAGGGAAGCAGAAATGAGTTTATCCGCAACATCCTGATATTTTTCCGGAATGGTTTCAGCTATGGATGTGCTAATAAAAAAAAATAGTGAAGCGAACTTGAGAATTTTTGTCATTTTTTAATTTTATTTAAATATTAGTGCTTTTTCCCATCTTTGTCCCACAAAGTAACTTTAATCCTTTCCCCATCCTGCMAATATTCTTCTCTCTTCTTCTGTCCATTCTCATACCATGAAGTCCATTTACCATCTCGTTTCCCGTCCTTATAATTTCCTTCCCAAYTTTTCTGTCCATCCCAATCCCAAAAAGTCCATTYACYATCTCGTTYCCCAYTCTTTAAAGTTCCTTCTTCCTCCTTCTTTCCATCCTCATACCACGAAGTCCATTTTCCAACTTCTTCGTTAGATTGAAGATCATCTTCTTCTCCTTTTAGAAAATATGCATCTTCTTCCTTTTGAGCATCATAATACCAAGCCACCCATTTTCCATGTCGCTTTCCATCCTTATAATTTCCTTCCCATCTCTTYTGTCCATCCCAATCCAAATAAGTCCATTTCTCATCTTTTTCATCATCCTTAGAAATGTCAAAGATATTCCGGCTAGAATCTTTATACCAWGCAATCCATTTCCCTTCTCTTTTATCATTCTTATAAGCTTGTTCTTCTTCCTTTTGTCCATCCCAATCCCAAAAAGTCCAAATTCCTWCCCGTTTRTCATCATTCCAGGTTCCTACTCCCCTCTTCTGTCCAGTCTCATACCACTCAATCCATGCCCCTTYTCTTAACCCTCCAACGTAATTTCCTTCCAATCTCTTTTGCCCATTTACATACCAATGATTCTCTTTAACTAATTCAATGTTTTCATTTGATTCTTTATAGACCTTAACAACTTTCGGATTACCATTTTCGTATGTTTCTTCAACATTTGTAATAAACTGTTGTGCATTTATATTAGAACACCCAACAATCAACATCAGTGCTGTGATGATTAGGTATGTCTGTTTCATTTTAAAGTTCTCATAAATAGCATTAATGAATTTCATATCATCTGTGACACTACACATGTAATGTAGAACCTGAACAGTTAAATTGCAATATCAACAGCAATAAGAAGAACGTAAATTAACACCTTAAAATAAAAAATTTGAGATGTAAATTTGTATTTACTGATCTGGATATAAGGAGGTTATTATGAAGAATTTGATCGTAATACTATTATTAAGCAGCTTTCTATTTCCCCAATCTTCTAGCGGCGATCTGCTAAATGAATCCCCACTTACACCTATCCCTGAAGAAATGACCTTTGAAGAATATCGCGATATGAACCGCCGATTAACCCTGGGCCTATTATTGACAGCCTTTCCAGTACCTGGGTTAATTCACGATTACGCTAATGAAAAGAAAACAGCCAAGCGYATTCGCCGCATCGCCTTAGGCAGCGTGGGCCTGATAATAGTAGGGGGTTCCATGGCCAAAGACGATGAAGGTGATTGGCCGAAATCCAATTACCAGATTCATATTGAAAACGAAGATGAAGATAATGAAACTCGCTATGAAATRATTCCAACTGGAATGGAAGGRTCAACTGTTWCTTATGATTTAAAACCACTCTATCGWGAATCCAGCGATGGAACCGGTGGTTTCATTGCTTTACTTGGCATTGGATTGCTAATCGCCGATATCGCCTATGATGTGTACCACGGCGCTATGATAATTGAACAAAAACGGGATGCCGTACGCYATAAATACGGCAAACAGATGAATTTCAGCTTTGGAACTGAAATGAATCTGAAAAAYAAATATRCCGGGATTAAAATATCCTACAATTTCTAATTAKTRATSAAAATATCRCTCACATATCAAACACGATGGGGACTAATAGTGTGGAAGTGTGTGTTCCTGTCTACTCCTGAGGTGATTTATAAATGAGAAACCTGTAGTCCTGCTCTCCCGGCGTGGAGGGATTCCCATCAGAAAAGGGACCGATATCGTATTCTGGGATGTAGGTGGAACTCACATAGACATAATCTTCAGTATAATGAATGGCCTGGACATTGGCTAATATATTCCCATAACCAGTGGTGCAGTCAGAATTTTTGCAAAATCTCGTCAAGATCGTACATTATAATACGCGAGTTCCACTGATCT
>NVVH01000013.1 GCA_002402135.1 Fidelibacterota bacterium
CGGTGAAACCGGGAAAAAACTGAAAACTCCCCGGGACCTGAACAAACCCATTCACTGATATACCCCGTTCCCGGAGAATATCAATTGTATCACCAGGTTTTAGTATCACTGAGGAAAAGCGTTCCGGCTGTATCTGAAGATGCTCTTCCTTGCCATTTTTCTGTCGAGTTATGGTAACGCTTTCTAAATCTGCGTTCTCTCGGAACTTAGCCTTTCTCCATAGAAAGTGTTCCAATGTCTCGCTTGGGGCAATGATGTCGTAACCTCTTCCCGTCACGGCTCCTCGAATGACTACTCCCTCTTTCTCAACATCGCCAAAAGGTATAATCAACTTATCACCTTCTTGGAATGTAGGGTTGTGTTCAAGATCTCCATGCAATATAAACTGTAGAAAATCCACTTTTTGTACCTCACCAGAAATACTACGAATGGTAATATCGAATTCTCTAGCAAACTGGTGAAAACCACCAGCAAATTGTATCAAAACACCCAATCTTGTTGCGGGGTTGATTTCTACAAAACCTGGCTGACCTACAGCTCCAATAACTTGTATAAGAAACGTCCTCAATTCCGTCAAAACCAAAGTCACTTTTGCATTGGGGTAAGCTTGTTCATTTACAAAGGATCTGACTCTCTTTATCATTTTTGTGAGAGTATTACCAGCAACAGAAATCACTCCCACTGAAGGTATTATCAAATCACCTGTAGGTGTGACTATAAGTGGAATCGTCAAACTTTCGCTTGTAAGAATATTAATCGTCAGTTTATCTCCTGGGCCAACAACATATTCATCAGCAGATACCGGTTTTTCCAAAGGAATTGATACAATAATAGGAAGTGCTGGTTCTTCACCTCCCTCAGTTAATCCCAATTCCAACTTGCCAAAAGTTTGAGCAAAAGAAACCCATGGAACCATTAAAATGATCAATACTTTTGTAAAAATTCTATTCATACGACTTTCAAGTTGTATGTTTGTTCATAGTACTCGCGGAATTCTCCTGACTTTATCTTCCGCCACCAATTATTATTACTTACGTACCAATCAATCGTTGTCCGTAAACCATCAGTAAAGTCATGCTTCGGCTCCCAACCAAGTTGGCGCAATTTGTTGATGCTGAGTGCATAACGTTGATCGTGCCCCTTCCTATCTTCCACAAATCTGATCAGACCCTCAGGTTTACTCAGATGATCCAGAATAAGTCGTGTAATCTCGATATTCTGCATTTCGTTTCCTCCGCCGATATTGTATGTCTCACCCAGCACACCGTTGGTCATAATGAAATGCAGCGCACTGCAGTGATCCTCTACATAAAGCCAATCGCGGACGTTTTTACCATCGCCATACAGAGGAAGCGGTTGATCTTCAAGTGCATTGGTGATAAACAGCGGAATGAGTTTTTCCGGATACTGAAAGGGGCCATAGTTATTGCTGGCTCGCGTCACGATCACCGGCAGTTTGTAGGTCACGTAGTAGGAATAAGCTAACCGGTCGCCACCTGCTTTACTGGCTGAATAGGGATTGCTGGGCATGAGGGGGTCTGTCTCACTGAACTCACCTTTTTCGATGCTGCCGTACACTTCATCTGTACTGATTTGCACGAAAAGTTCACCGCCGTGAAGCTTCATGGCTTCTAAAAGTGTAAAAACACCGAACATGTCCGCTCTGATAAAATCGTCCGGCTTTCCGATAGAACGATCTACATGGCTTTCCGCTGCAAAATTAAACACAATATCCGGGTGATAATCCGAAAAGATTTCATCTACAACTTTTTCATCACATATGTCACCATGGACGAAAATATATCTATCATCATTATCTACATCGCTTAGATTCTTAGGATTTCCAGCATAGGTCAGTTTGTCCAAATTCACTATTCGGCATTCTTTCTCATTTGACAAAATGTAGCGAACAAAATTTGAACCGATGAAACCACAGCCGCCAGTGATCAGATAAGTTTTCATTAAACTGATTCCCAGTCAAACCCAATTTCAGAATCGTCCCAAGGAATCCGTTCTTCGTCAGGAAAATCAAGAGAGTAGTTCTCGGTCGTATGATAAAATAGTAACACAGGTTCTTCACTGACAACCTTGTAACCGTGTGCAACACCAATTGGAATGAGGATTAACTTATAATCATCAGCACCAGCTTGGATAACTTGAGTCTCGCCAAAGGTATCAGAATCCTCGCGAAGGTCATGCAAGACAATTACTGCTTTCCCAGATGCGATAAACCAAAGATCATCCTGCTTCTTATGCCAATGAAATGCTTTGATAGTATCCTTGTAAGCTACAGTGAATGTCGTTTGCCCAAATCTGGTAAGAAGATCATCATCATCCCTAAGAACTTCCATTAGAAAGCCGGGCTCCAGATTATCGTCTTCTCTATCAGGGATATCTTTATGTACAGTAAGTTGCTTAATTATAACGTCGCTGATATGGCTCATTTTACATTCGGTCTGCCGACATTCTCAAAAATGAATCCGTTTTTCTTTAATTCTTTTGGATCAAGTATATTCCGAGCATCTACAATTATGTTTCCGCTCATGAGATCAGCTATTTTCTTCAAATCCATTGCTCTGAATTCATGCCACTCGGTCATGATCATTAATCCATCTGCTCCTTCAACTGCTTTCTGGAGTGATTCGCAATAGTTTATACCCGGAAGTAGTTTTTTCATGTTGGCCATCCCTTCAGGATCATATGCTCTCACATTGCCTTTCTGCTTAAGAATGTATTCGATGACAGGAGTAGCAGGAGATTGTCTAACATCATCAGTATTTGCCTTGAATGTAAGTCCTAGTATTGAAATTGTCTTACCTTCAAAGCTATCCTTAAATAGTGTGTCAAGTTTATTGGTGATTTGCATCCACTGAATACTGTTGGAAGTAATTGCTGCATTTACAATTTTCATTTCGACATTTTCTTTTTTAGCCATATGCACAAGTGCACTTGTATCTTTAGGAAAACACGATCCACCAAAACCAGGTCCCGGGTGTAAAAACTTTGAGCTGATTCGACCATCCAGACCCATACCACGAGCTACTAAATGCACATCAGCACCAGTTGCATCACACAAATTAGCCAATTCGTTGATATATGAAATCTTAACAGCGAGAAAAGCATTAGAAGCATATTTTATTGTCTCTGCTGATAGCACATCAGTTGTAACAATGGGTGTTTCGTTAATGAAAAGAGGACGATACACCTGTTTCATCACTTTTTGAGCCCTCTCAGATTCAGAACCTATGACAATGCGATTGGGTATCAGAAAATCTTTTACAGCCGAACCTTCTCTTAGAAATTCTGGGTTAGAAACAACATCAAACTCCTGAGAGTCTCCCGATATTTTTTCTATTATCTCTCTGATTATTTTACCTGTTCCGATAGGAACCGTACTCTTTGTACAAATAACTTTATATCCATTAAGATTTTCTCCTATCATTTTAGCAACCGATTTTACTGCAGATAGATCTGCACCTCCGTTTTTTCCCATGGGAGTCCATACAGCAATGATAACAACTTCTGATTTCTTTAAAGCGGGAGGAATATCTGTACTAAAAGTTAAGCGTCCTGCAGAAACGTTTCTATCTATAAGTTCCTTAAGCCCGGGCTCATAGATAGGGATTTCACCAGATAATAGCTTATTAATTTTATCTTCATTAATATCCGTACAAATTACTTGATTACCAAAATCTGACAGTCCCGCTCCTGTCACTAAACCGACATATCCAGTACCAATTACAGTAATACGCTTCACATCTCTCCCGCTTTAACTTGTAATAAAGATATCACTTCCTTTTGAGAAAGTCAAACTGTTTGACCCGGGCTATTGTAGTCCCCATTTTCTTCGTAATATCCATTCAGTTGTCAGCAGCACGAGAACCACTATCGATAAAGGTATCCAATGGCTGATCTTTCTGGTTGAAAAAAGTACGTCTTCTCTGGGATTAAGTTCCAATTTGTTAGCCACATCTTCTCTACGGAGCCACGAATGATATGATCCTCCACTTTTTTCAGAAAGTGTCTCGAGAGTCTGTCGAGCGAGATATACTCGATTTAGTTCTACCTGACTCTCTTCAACTGTAAAGGCTCCTGATGTCATTTGCTGCTCAGATTCACTTTCAAGAACAGATATTGCATAGTGGTATTCTCCAGGTTGAAAAGCGTGAAATCCTCCTTTCCATTGATTCTCATCCTCAAAATAACTGAGGTAGACAGATTCTTTCATACCGTCTTTATCAGTAACGGTCATTGTCACTTGATCCTTGCGTTTATAACTGTTTTCAAGTGAAAGAATTGTACCGTTAACATAGACGGGTTCTCCCTGTTGATAACTGGTTTTATTCAGACGGAAATAGAGTGTCTCTTTACCTGTTGTGCCCGCCAACCAGTTGAAAAGTCGCTTCCACCATAGCTGAACAAACTGTTGATCAGAAAATCGAAGAGTTTTATAATACAGTGACCAAAGTTCACTTGATAAAAAAGCTGCTACACGACGACTCATATTAGTCTTAGATTTCTTTTGAACACCGAGAGTAAGCAATGCCGATTCAGTTGTACCTTCAATTATCGCGACGGTTTTAACCGATTTTGTATTGGGCTCCACAGATATTGACAGAGTAATCGGAGGGAGTGAAATTTCATTTAACTTTGAAGAAAATCCGGAAAACAGCGGATGAAGCATTGCATCTTGGTTAAAGTGTGGCTTTCCTTTCACCTGGGCTGTTTTAGTAAACAATACTTGTAAACCCAATATAGATAACACCTGAGGCAATAGTTTTTCTTCTACACTTGAACCTGTAATAAATGCCAATGAAGTTTCTTTTCTGTCTAATTTACGCACTAAATCTTCTACCCATCTTCCACTCATGTTCTTACTAGGAGCATTATCTAAAATAACTAGATCATAATCGGTTCGCCAAAACATTGCTATAGATTTTGACCAACCCGATTTTGTTTTAACATAATGATCCACCGAAAACCGTTTTTCACTTTCTAGAATCCGTTTTATTAGTCCGCTGTTCGGAGATACTGCTCCAGTTATTAATGCAACTCGAAATCGATCATTCAACGCAGTAATTTTAAATGAACTTCGATTATTCTTKATATTTGTCTCTCTGCGAAGGGATGACACCTGCACATTAAACATATTCTCACCCAATTCATTCAGTTGAAATTGAAACCTGACTGTTCTTAAAGACCCTTGCCCTGTAAGTTTAATCTTCTTCGTACCAAGTACATCCGAACCTTTTCTTAAGGTTACATGTACATTTTCTCTAAAATTACCTACTGCAGAAATCATCGCTGTTGCTGTTACCTGATCTCCTCGAACTGCTACAGTTGGTGCATCCACATTCTCCAAATGAATATCTACTATAGGAGTTTTATCACCGAAACCAACAATGTGAACTGGAAAACCTTTTTCAGAAACTATCTTAGAAGATTCACTACCACTCGTTATTTGTCCATCCGTTATCAAAACAACTCCTGCGACATATCTATCTGCAGCCAAATATGAATCATTATCCATAATCGAATAGAGATCAGTTGACGGCTCCGAGAAGTCAATATCTTCCGAAATTGATTGCAGTTCTCTGATTTCAGAACCGAATGAATACAGCTTAATCTGAACATCATTATTTATGTCTGCGGCTTGCTCTTCAATTGCTGAGATAATTTCAACATAACCGTTCTTGAGTGCATCAGGTGACAGTGATGGGTGATGTGCGGCACTGACAGAGTTATCAAAATAAATGCTGACTTGAGGYAGCTTCTTCAGCTTAGTTATATGGGGTAGTGTAATRTCAGCAAAGATAAGTAATACAAYACTAAATAAAAGTARACGAAGTGTCAGGAGAAYTCGCCACCCTTTTCTGTTGSCAGYATGMATCTTTKTATAYGACAATACAGAAACAATTGTAAACACAACTACAAATAATGTTAAAAACCAGGGTGACAAACTTAACATCTGTTATGACARAAAWARTTCAGTTCTTAAGACTCAAATTAGGTGCTGTAGTAAAAGTATCTGAAGACAGACTGTTAATTTTCATGTAGATTTCTCCTAGAAACGCAACCATTGCTCCGTTATCAGTACAATACTTTGACTCTGGGAAAAAAAGAGTGCAATCTGAAAGAACTTCTTGAACTTCTATCCTCAGGCGTTTGTTTGCAGCCACACCTCCAGCCAAAACTATTGTTTTAATGCTACTTTTCTTCACTGCCTGCTGAAGTTTTTTAGCTAAAATCTCCACAATTGATCGCTGATAACTTGCAGCAATATCCGAAAGAACAACTTTTGTTTTATTCTTTGCGATTTTTTCCAAATAATAACGAAGTGCCGTCTTTAACCCACTAAAACTGAAYTCGATTTCATTTGATTTTCTGAAGGCTTGCGGAAAAGCTACAGCATGTTCATCTCCCTTAAGAGCCGCAGTCTCAATGGCAGGACCTCCAGGAAATGCTAACCCCAATAATCGAGCCCCCTTGTCAAAAGCCTCACCTACTGCGTCATCCCTAGTTTCACCTAGGAGTGAATATTTTCCCAAATCGTTCACTTGCCAAATCTGAGTATGTCCCCCGGAAACTAAAAGACACAAGAACGGATATTCTAACTCCGGACAAGCGATGAAGTTCGCGAATATATGCGCCTCAATATGGTTGATACCCAAACATCTAATTCCCAACCCTTGAGACAATCCCCGAGCAAAATTAACACCCGTCAGTAAAGCACCCATAAGGCCGGGGCCTCTCGTCACTGCCACAGCGTCTAATTCGTTACAAGTAACATCCGCTTGTTCCAATACATGCCTTACAGTTGTCGATAGATACTTTTCATGCTCACGTGAAGCCATTTCAGGAACGACACCTCCAAACTGTTCGTGGATTGATTGAGCCCATGTGATAGAAGAGAGTATTTTCCCCTCACGACAGATGGCGGAAGCTGTCTCATCACATGAAGTTTCGATACCGAGAACTATCACTCAGGAACTCTAGTAACTACTAATTCAATATTTTTTGGTGAGAGGTCTGAAAAACCGAGAATATCTTTTGGAACTTCTACTGTTGGTTCATAATAAGCTTGAGATCGTCGCCACTGTAAGAAATCAATAGATACTTTGATGTTAGAAGCATCAATGTTAGCTATATAATCAACTCCTCCCTTTACTGTCAATGAAACAACAGAAGGATTAGGATACACTTTCAATTCTGCAGGTTCATTTAGAAGCTTAACAGGAATCTCTGTTATAATTCTTTCTCCAATACTTTGTATATCAACTTGAATTGAAACAGTTGCAGGTGAAACTTCTACTGTTTGAGGAAAATCAACATCCAATTCTACTGTAACGTTTAAATCTGAAGTGAGCCCTTTAAATTCCTGCCATTTAGTAGAAATAGTCYCCACAGGAATAACTACAGTCTTAGGTCCTTTAAGTTCGATATTTCTCGGAGAGTGGATTAACCTGCCGACTTGAATAAAGCCTGGTGCAGGTTTTATGGAGACATTGATACGAACAGGTACTGGTCGCTCAGCATTGTCATCGAGAGCAATATGTATAGAATCAGGTTGAACAATACTAATGAATTCGATATCAAAACCATCTGGGATAACAACCTTTTCAGGGTGTTCTCTATAATAGTTATTTAAATCGAAATCGTACTCGGTTTTAATTCTGTCCAGATCTAAAACCAGTTTAAAATTATAAAGAGACTTTAGCATAATAGATTGAAAGAGAGCTCTTCCTGTACCTCGGAATCTTACTTCTGCAGTAGGGACAATTTCAGCACTTAAGGTTTTACGAGCAGGAATATTTCTGATTTCGATGGGAATATCGAGCGTATGAACATATTCTCTCTCTGAAACTACCAGAAGCCACAAAAGAAGAGCGAAAAAAAAGGCACCAGCCCAAAGCTTAAAGTGCCCCTTCTTCCAGAATTGTCTATTACYGGGGAGTTTCATAATCTTACTTCAGGTACCCCAGATCGATTGCCGACTTATTTCTCGGCTTCGTCATCCCCCTCAACTTCATTTTCTGAATCTCTGGGTTCATCTTCAGTAATATCAGCCTCTACTGTTTTAATTTCAGTTGACTCATCAACATTGATATCTTCTGATGGTGGACTATCATCAGTGGACTCCTCTTGAGCTTCATCTGTAATCGATTCTGCAGATTTATCTACCTCTACTTCAAGAGGAATATTCTCAAGTCTTAATATTACTTTTTTGTCTTCAGGACTCACTTCAGTCACTTCACATTCCAATTCCGCTCCCTCTTTAAAACGAGAAAGAATATTCTTTCGTTCATTTTGAGGAAATGTTCTGGAAGGAATAATCCCTTCTACATTCAACTCCATCTGAAGAATTACCCCTTTATCCAACACACGAATAATCTCGCCTTGCACTTTTTTCCCTATCTCAAAATGATCTAAAATATCAGGCCATGGATCTGGTTCCAACTGTTTGAGACCTAATGCGATTCGACGATTTTCGTGGGATACTTCTAATACTTCAACCTCAAGATCTTGACCTGTTTCCACAACTTCCTTGGGGTGTCGAATTACTTTTGTCCAGGAAAGGTCAGAGACATGAATAAGACCATCTACACCTTCTACCAACTCTACAAATGCTCCAAACTGTGCAAGATTTCGAACGATTCCCTTTTGTCGAGTGCCAATAGGATATTTTTCGACTATGTCTTCCCATGGATCCGGTTCCAACTGTTTGAATCCCAAGGCAATTTTCCTCTCTTCTGTATTGATGGTAATCACCTGAGCATCTACTTCATCATTGAGCTGAACAACTTCAGAAGGGTGGTGAATATTTCTACCCCACGACATTTCGGAAACATGTACGAGTCCTTCGATACCCTTTTCAATTTCCACAAAAGCCCCATAATTMGTAATACTAACTACCTTACCTTTTACATTACTCCCTACAGGATATTTATCTGTGATTCCTTCCCACGGATGCGGTGAAAGCTGTTTAAGACCAAGTGATATTCTCTGTCTTTCCAAGTCAATGTCTATAACTTTCACAGAGATCTCTTCGCCAACTTCTACCATTTCAGTGGGATGTTTTACTCTTCCCCAAGAAAGATCAGTAATATGAAGCARACCRTCAAATCCCCCAAGATCTACAAACACGCCAAAATCKGTRATATTCTTTACTCTACCATCAAGAATACTCCCCACTTCTATCTCTTTAAGTAGGGATTCTCTCTTTTCCATCAGACTGTCTTCCAATAGAGCCTTTCGGGAAATAACTATGTTCTTACGTAGCTGATTTACCTTAACAATTCTAAACTCCATCTCTTTGCCGATTAACTCATCAAAATCCGGTATAGGATGAACATCTATTTGTGAACCGGGTAAAAAGGCTTGGATCCCATCGACTTCAACAATCATACCTCCTTTGATTCGATGAGATATTGTRCCTAAAACTGTCCCTTCACTGGAGTAAGTATCTAAAATATTATTCCAAGTTCGGTACCAGTCCGCTTTATCTTTAGAAAGAATGGTCTGACCATTTTCGTCTTCTAAGCGCTCGAGATAAACCTCAACGACATCTCCTATTGCTGGCATGTTTTTAGTAGTAAATTCGGAACGAGAAATAACTCCTTCAGACTTGAAACCAATATCCATAATAATCTCTTTTTCATTTTGCCCTATCACCCTGCCTTCGATRATWACTTTCCCCGCAATATCAGAAATTGTATCGACATATTTCTGTAAAATATTAGAATCTATCTGATCAACTAAATCTTCTGTAGTATCCAAATCTGATACGTGAACCTGGCGAATATCATCAAAGAGTGAAGAATCAAGATAGTCGAGCATTTCCCCATTTTCATCCTCTGGGAGAGCTTCTAACTCTTCAGCGGCTACATCTAATTCCACAGGTGATTCTTCTGCTTCTACCAGAATGTCTTCTTGTATCTCTTCTGATGTTTCTTCTGATTCAGTTATCTGTTTTTCGTCACTCATTTACTGTTATTTAACTCCCTTCTTTCAACTGTTTCTTACTCTATTAACTATGAAAGCGACCTGTTCATCAAATGTTAGATTCGTAGTATCAACCGTGATGGCATCATCTGCTCGTGTGAGCGGAGAATGTATTCTTCCAGAATCTATATCATCTCTTCGCTTCAAATCTTCTATTATTTCTTCCGTGGAATGTTCAATTCCTAATTTTTTTAAATCCAGCCGTCGTCTTTCAGCTCGTGCAGTATGACTTGCAGTAAAATAAAACTTGAAGTCAGCTTTCGGAAAAACAACTGTGCCTATATCTCTTCCTTCGACTACAGCATCTTTTCCTACTGTAATTCGTCTTTGCATAGCTACCATTTCTTCCCTTACTGAGGGCATGGCACTTACAGCACTGACATGATTTGTCACTCCGGTTCTGCGGGTTTCTTCTGAAACATCATTGCCGTCTAATAATGTCTTAGATCCTCCTTCAGATACTTCTACAGAGATTGCAAGGTTTGGTAAAATACCCTTCACATCACTTTCTACATTAGGATCCATGCCTGCGTTCAGTACCGCCAACGTGACCGCTCGGTACATAGAACCTGTGTCTACGTAGATGAAGTTGAGCATTTCAGCTACTTTCTTGGCCGTCGTACTCTTTCCTGATGCTGCGGGTCCATCTATTGCGATGATCACGAAATGTACTCCTTCAAACCTTGTAGTGACGGACAAATGAATCGAATAATTCCACTTCTCAAAAAGCTTAGGAAGTTAMTCAGYCGACTTGGAAAACCCAAATATATTCACCTTAAATCTACTGTCCCAGATACTACCTTTTCTCTTCSGAGAGACAGTGCTTCTTCTTCGGAAAGCCTTCGCCAATGCCCGAGATTCAAACCATCAGTAGTAATACCACCAAACGATATTCTCTGCAAAGCTATAACTTTGTATCCCAAAGAACTGAATATCCTACGAACTTCACGCTTTTTCCCTTCTGTCATTACCAGTTCTATTTCAGTCACACTTTTACTCACTTTATTCTGAGATAGAACTTCTCCCTGGCCAGTTTCATCTGACCCGATCATCACCCCTGATTTAATCTGTTCAATATCATTATTAGACAGGAATCCCATTATTTGCACTCTATACACTTTCTCCACCTGATATTTAGGATGTGTTAATTGGTAAGCAAGATTGCCGTCATTCGTCAGTAGAAGTACACCAGTGGTGTCTTTATCCAAAC
Organism: Fidelibacterota bacterium; assembly: GCA_002402135.1. Taxonomy (GTDB): domain Bacteria; phylum Fidelibacterota; class Marinisomatia; order Marinisomatales; family UBA2128; genus UBA2128. Next base: position 11,213 of record NVVH01000013.1, read on the forward strand.
GGCCCACAGGGAATAGTCGATTCGGTGATTTTACAAGATCCATTACTGTGTTACGACCCTGTGGATCGTTTGTAGTAGTAATGTAACCATCAGGTTTATTAAGTACAATTACCTCAGTATCAACAAGAGAGAACATCTCCTGATCATCGAGGAGTATAGAGTCTTCRGGCAGCAAAAGATGAAAAGGATTTACCTCAATCTCTCCATTAACTAAAACCGTGCCTGAACGGATGATATCTTCGCACTTGCGTCGGGAAGCGACTCCACAAGAAGCAAGATACTTATTCAGCCGCATCGACYGATCTAGAGTCAAACAGCTCCTTCTGAGAAGTGGGGTCAAGCTCRGCTGTCAGYTCGGAGATTTCCCGAAGTTTGGGGAGATCAGAAATTGTACTAATTCCAAAAGACGTTAGAAAATTGTCCGTCACTGCATAGATGAGTGGTCTGCCTGGGCTCTTTTCACGACCCTTTATTTTAATCAGGTTTTTTTCGAGGAGAGACTTGAGAACAGAGCCGCAGCTGACACCTCTAATGCTCTCTACATCAGCTCTGCTGGCAGGTCCTTTATATGCTACAACTGCCAATGTTTCGAGAGCTGCCTGAGAAAGTGTAGGMGAAAAAGTTCTGGTTAATAGACGTCGAACCCATATCTCGTATTCATGTCGAGTTACCAGCCGCCATCCTCCAGCTGCTTTTTCAATCTCAAATGAACGATCAGTCTGCTCGTATTCCTCATTTAGAACCTTTACAGCCTCATTAAGAGATGGAACATCATCATCGTCAAAACAACTGTTAACTTGAGCTTGTGTCAAGGATTCTTGTGTACAGAAAAGAAGAGCTTCTATTATTCTAATATTCTCTTTTTCCAGAGTTGTGCTCATTATGCCTCAATTCTCTGCAACACCAGTTCTTGAAAAACACCCTTTTGCATTACGATTACTTTGCCGTCACGAACGAGTTCAAGCAATGCAATAAAAGTGGTGATTAACTCCGATCTCGAGGTTGTGGACTGCACAATCTCTGAGAATAAGCGCTGGCTCTGATCTACAAAACAACCTAGAATATATCCTACTTGCTTCTGCACACTTATCTGCTCCCTTGTAATATCGTATCGATTAACRACTGGGATATTTTCTAGTAGATTCTTAAAGGTGGTAACCAGCTGGAAGACAGAGGCATCACCCAAGTAATATGCGGCATCAGGTGTACTGTTTTCCAGATTGAATGTAACAGCTCGTGGAAATTTCCTGCTTTGATCTTCTGCTCGTTCGGCAAGTCCCTGTGCCGCTTTTTTATAGCGCTTGTATTCCAACAGCCGCTGTACCAATTCAGTTCGAGGATCTTCCGGTTCACTTTCAACATCAGTAACCGGACTTGGCAACAGGTATTTTGCCTTTATCCTCATAAGCAGTGCTGCCATGGCGATAAACTCTCCAGCTACGGCTACATTTAGAAATTTTGCCGCTTCTACAAATTCCAAATACTCATCTGTGATTCGAGCAATAGGAATATCCATAATGTCTAACTCATCCCGCCTAATGAAAAAAAGGAGTAAATCCAAAGGACCAGTGAAGTTTTCCAGTTCAATCTGATAGGTGTTTATCATCTATAAATAAGCCCCGTATTTTGCCGGGCTTTCTCGAGGTAATCCGCAGCAACAACGCGAGCCTTTTCTGCTCCATTATTAAGGATTTCTATGACTGTTCCTTTGTTCTGAGCTAATTCCTTCCTCTTTTCACGGAATGGTTGAAAATAGTCCCAGATGATATCCGCCAGTTCTTTCTTAGCATCACCGTAGCGTAAACCTGGCGACTTGTAACGTAATCGGAGTTCCTTCTTCCCTGCCTCATCCAGAAAAAAGGCATGGATATTATATAGAGTACTACTGTCGGGGTCTTTCGGCTGATCTACTGAGGTGGTATCCGTAACAATGCTCAAAACCTTTTTCTGGAGTTCATCACGATTRCAAAATATTTCTAGTGTGTTGTTGTAGGATTTGGACATCTTTTGGCCGTCAATTCCGGGGATGAGTCCAGTATCTTCTGAGATAAGAGGTTCAGGTAATATGAACGTTTCTCCATAGGTTGAATTAAATCGACTGGCAATATCTCGGGATATTTCGAGATGCTGTTTCTGGTCTTTACCTACGGGAACCACTTCCCCGCCAAACAATAAAATATCGGATGTCATAAGAACAGGATAGCTCAACAAACCATGGGTTGGTGACATTCCTTTTGCGATCTTATCTTTATACGAATGAGCCCGTTCGAGAAGACCTACTCCGGTTACATTGCTCAATATCCAAGTCAGTTCTGTCACCTCTGGAATATCGGACTGAACCCAGAATACAGCTTTTTTGGGATCCAAGCCCAATGCCAGAAAATCTGCAGCTGCTTCTAGTGTATCTCGGCTAAGTTTTTCAGCGTCCGTCACGGAAGTTAGAGCGTGATAATTCACAAGAAAACAAAATAGTTCGTTTTCTTCCTGAAGCTCAATCATGGGCTTCATCATGCCAAAATAGTTGCCGAGATGCAATCCCCCAGATGGCTGAATTCCGCTGAGTACGCGTTTTCCTTTCATGCTGATGCTCTGTCTAAAACAAGAGGTTCCATGTAAAGATATGGTCGCCATGCCGTCTGTTCTCTCTTTACAAATTGACGGATATAATAAATTCTGTTGGGTTTCTTAGGACGTCTTATAAGCGGCATTTTTGCCTCGACAGGTCTTCGATTGCCTTTTTTCCGATTACACTCCTGACAGCACGCCACGAGATTTTCCCAACTATCTGAACCACCTCGTTCCTTGGGAAGAATATGATCCAGCGTCATGGGTACACTCCTTTTTGAACAATATTGACATTGGTGTTGATCTCTCTTCAATATATTTCTTCGAGATAAAACAATATCATTTTTCTGCGTACGGATATATTGAGCCAGTTTGATCACGCTGGGCAGAGGAAAGACAACTGAAGGAGAGTGTACAAAATCTCTATAGCTCTCGACCAGYTCTACTTTCCCAAGGTACATTAAACAAATGGCTCGGCGGGCAGTACAGACAAGGAGTGGTTGATAGTTCTGGTTCAGAACCAACACCTCCYTATTTAAAATCCCGTTTCCTTTACGTTTAAGCGTTTTCATCAGCAATAATTTTGAATACTCTTTACCGTCGAGATATGTTCTCTCAGGTTTTGATTATAACTATTACTTATCTCATCCAAACTTTCAATCTTAACGAATCCAGAGCTGTGAATTATGCTCTTCTCTCCAAGAGTGATTGCCACATGGTCAGTCTTTCCCTCACCAGTTCGGAAAAAGATGAGATCACCCTGTTCTGCAGTTGGAAGAGTTGACTCCTTAAGCAATTCTTCCTGCTCCTGTTGATAAACATCTCGCGGGAGTTTAATCCCAACAGAATGCATAATGGTCTGGACAAATCCCGAGCAGTCGAACCCTTTGGGTGATTTTCCTCCCCAGAGATATTGGATGCCAAGGAATCTTTCAGCAGTTTTCACAATTTGACCTCTCAAGTCATCTTCCGGATCACACTGCCAAGAGGCATCAGTCCAACCTTTTGTACCATCGGGTAGAATCACTCGGCTCCAATCATCGACTTTTTCAAGGATGACGAGTGAATTCCCAAAAACCAAATCACGGAGGATCGGGGAAGATTTGCTCTTTTCCGTATAAACACCGTTAAACAAATCAGCAACAGTAAGTGAAGTACCAATTGGAGTTTCTTTTTCAGTTACGGCAGATGAATTAATCCACCCTTCGTATCCATCCCACTGAGACACTCTCAACCACGATTCGTTTCTTTCAAAAATCTTCAATTGCTCACCTAACAGAGTTTGAGTAATTATCTCGGTCTTGTATTCCGGTTCCTTGTGGATATTTGCCACTGAAACTAAGACTGAGCAAATTCTGCTCGCATATTGATTCTGATTGTACTCTGTCAAATCTCGTGAATTTATCTTGACCTTTCGAGCAAATCAAGCCAAAACCCTTGACTCTTCCGTCGAGGNATTWCTNWSTKANYYAKTGNCYARTNTAACNANCGGGWYSRGMAGGNNGAAATYYSTGAWAANCGSGTANAGYCMSGMWACNSTAMKSRWCSANSAAWTTCTYSYRAKCSMTTNTCSAGWGKRANASGGGNNGAGAANKMWGAAANYYWCYRATWRYRCSTWASYMANKKWAAYCKMYKKMMYSAYWMANTNTCGYWWTSGCTNTTYGMKAGKSNANGKSKASAATRWSMRRYYMWSYRWYTGNAYCNTNCCNAKKKWAAKCSCWTTCCYRATKYWTYCRTTTTRSYTGTYKGSWMRTYAGYCKRCAMTNACMRSWWATRKGKMYGRKCKCCAGGGAAAGCCCATTCCCAATGTTTCCATTTTACTTGTCGGGACATTAGCCGGCACTACAACAAATAGGGACGGGCGATACTACCTTATTCTCGAGTCTGAAGCTGATTCGATACTCATTACCCATTCCGCCTTCCGGACAGTGAAAGTTGCTGTGTCAGATGTTATGAAAGAGACCGTCCTGGAGCCCAGGACATACCGATTTGCTCCCGTTACAATCACCGGTAATATCTACGCCGCTGACCGGCTCAACATTCCGGTGAGCCATGCCGTTTTTCCGCTCAACGATGTACCAGCATGGGGAAACAGCATCGCTGAACGTCTTGATAAGTTTGGTCTTCAGGTAAAGGACTACGGCGGGTCTGCCGGACTAAAGACTATCGCCTCTCCAACCGGACAGAGTGAACACATTCTTGTCATGCTGGAAGGGCTTCCGCTCAATTCGCCACAGTGGGGTGGGTTCGACCTAGGAAGCTTACCGGAAGAATTTATCGGACAAGCAGAGCTGTTCCGCGGAAACGGTTCATCGCTATACGGCTCCGGAGCAGTGGGCGGTACAGTTAATCTGTCTGTTCATGATCGACCTAATTCATACATTCGAAGCAAAACCGGCTCCTTTGGTGAAAGAGGTACGAGTGGAAAGATATCGCTTCCAGTGATTGGAGGGAGTGTCTCCGTCCTCGGAACAAGCTACAAAAATCTCGGCGATTTCAGAGACAATAACGATTTTACCCAAAATGCATCGGCTCTTCAAATTGATCTGCCTTCTGGAAATCTCTGGAAGATGAGTTACCTCGGCTTCCGGTCTGACAGTGATCGTGGGCTGGCGGGAGCAGAGTCGTGGTTAACACCCTTTGCCCGGAAGACCAATGACGAACTGATTCAGATTGTCAGCTTACGTGGGCTTTCTGCTTGGGGACAGACGAATATCTCCGTAGGAAAGCTTGAATCTGACGAGCACTATATTGATAGTAATCCCGATTACCCGGAAGAATCAAGACATGAGGTATCGTCTCTTCGTTTCCGTGCGGTACAGAAGTTCTTCCAACGAAACGGCAACCAATACACCATCACCACAGAAGGATCAGAACACCGCATCGAGAGCGACAATACTGGAGACCAAAAAGACCAGCAGGCAGCTGTAGGACTGCTGAGCATTTTCAAGCCCACTGCTAACACATCCATCTCTCCCAGTATTCGTGCTGACTGGAACAGCAGTCAGATTGAGATTATCCCTACAGGGAGTGTAGCTCTATTACATCTGTTTGACGGACAAGTGTTGAAATCGTTGAGAGTCAATTTTGGTACTAGTTATCGCTTCCCCACCATCAATGAACTATACTGGACGGATGCTTGGGGTATGTCTATCGGTAATCTCGATCTACTGCCAGAAGAAGGACGATCCGCTTCCGGAGAGCTGACACTGGAGCCACTCTCCTCAATTTTAAGTGCAGAACTCCGTGCCTATCACTTTTTTACAGAAAATCTAATTCAGTGGACTGTAGATGAAAACTGGGTATGGTCGCCTCAAAACATTGCCAGGAGTGAATCGTTCGGAGCTTCGCTTCAACTGAATATTCAACCAAAAAAACTTCCCATTAAAGCTTCTATCAGATCGGAACAGAATCAAAGTCGGATTCTCTCTACCGGAACCGATCAGGGTAAGCGTCTTATCTATGTCCCAGCTGTATCCCACTGGTTTGACTTGAACTTAAAGATGCAGCGAGTTGAAGCGAATCTCAGTTACCGCTATCTCGGCAAACGGCTATACAGTTATTCTTCTACCGAAGAATTGATGGTCTACGAAAGGTGGGACGCTTCAGTGAGTTTTATGATTACTGAAATCGGAAGAGTGATTCCGGTATTAGAGCTGGGAGCGAGAAATCTCTTAGATAAGAAAAATCTGCAATCCGTTTACGGATATCCCGAACCGGAGCGAGCCCTCTTCGGCCAGTTGACTTTAAAATTCCGTTAATCCTGAAATTGCCAGCGTATAGAGAGATAAACCATTCGAGTAGGCGGCAGATAATATGGCGATGGCGTGAGGGTAATCTCCTCATCCATTAGTGGACCAACAACATTCTCCATAAAGCTCCTTGCTGCGTAGATTACATTTTCTATCGTATAGGAAATCTCGAACTTGGAAATTACAGCAGTGAACCGGGCATTAAATATTGCTGAAGCGTTCGGATTATAATCAACTTCAGCATCGTGGTATCCGATATTTCGGTGAGGATCCCAGACAAAGTTATTTCTACCTGACCAGTAGTTCAGCCACACTTTTGCTCTCGCATCGAGATTTCCTTTGAAGAGCAACTCGCGTCCTTCGAGTCCCACAAAACCTTCATGCTGAATGCCACTCCCCCATCCCAGGGGATTATTCGAAAATGAAATCCCTCTAACTTCCAGATGCCACTCCCGGAAAAGTCTCTGGCGGAATGACCAACTGCCCCCTGAGAGGATTCCGTTTTCGTCGGAAACCAATTGAACAGTGTCGGATGACAACGATTGAAAATAGTAGATGGGGTTCGCTGACGATGCAAAAAACGTTACCTTCAACTGACAGTTATCACTTTTTCTTTGCGCGTCTAGTCTAAAKAGAGTCCTTCGCTGTGAAGCCGCTGCTTTATTGGATATGACAGTATTGAGATCACTCCCGGCAAATACCGGGGGCAGTGGTGCCAGCCAGCTCTTTCCGGAAGCAGTCACTGTAAATGCACCTAAATAAGCAGTYAAACTCCCTTYACTGTTTACACCGTAGCTATCAGGCCCCACGAGCCCAACTCCTGTCAAAAAGCGCATTCGCATTCTGCCGTCATGGCTGATTCCACCTAAGAGCTGAGCGTCAACAGTCGCCGGACTTGTGATACCGCTTCCGGACATGGCCGAATAGTCCACATCTGCAGATAGATGGAGAGAAGTGATTGAACTGAGAAATCTTTCTGACTTGTGTCTCAGCCGGTAGCCCAGCACATCAGATCGCCAAGACTGTGCATCAGTTGATGAGTCCAGTGAAAATCGTTGACCGGAAGCCGCCAACTGCCAGAGGGAATGTCCCGAAATCGTGCTTCGTTCCCTGATTACGCCAACTGCCAGAATCTCATCATTCAGTGASGCCCCTTGTATCCACGAAACATTATCGAATGTGGGCAGGCTCTGATCAGTCTTGAAATAGCCCACCCCCAACTGCCACGTAAGAGTGCTGTCTGGATGAATCTCGTAATCGAAGAGGTAATTCTGCTGAATGGTTCCAGAGCTGTAATGCTCTGGCCCAATGAGCTGGCTGTTAAAGTTTCGTTTGAAACCTACAAAACGTGAGGAGTAGGTTTTATCGGAAGTAGTAAAATTTGCTCCAAATTCGTTAAGAGAATAATCACCCCAACGGTAAACAATCTCAGATTGATTGCTGCTGGTACTGCCTTCATCCATCACAAAAGGGACAGCATAGCGGAAGGGCCAAGCCATTATACTGCCATCGAGAARTAACGCTCCTATTTCTACATCTTCGCCCAGATCAGAAAATCCATAATTGTGGGAATGTCCAACTTGACCGCTCCAGTCAAATGGCAGGAGTCCCTGCCCTATTTGAACGCCGTGCTGATGCAGTGGAAGATCAAAATCCTGGGCCGGAAGCAAGCTGAACTGTACGAAAGTGACCAGCAGCCATAATTTAGAAGAAAGAATGATTTCAAGTGATTGAGACTTCAAGAGCCCGTTCCCGAAGGTTGGCGAATTCGACTGAAGAGCCCCGGCAGGACCAGAGCGAAAACAGCCATGTTTGAAAGTTGATGCAAAAAGGTAAAGCCTATACCAGCAAGGTAAATCGCCAGGAGATTTTCATTTTCAAATCCGAAGGCGAACGGAGTGCTCAATGTGGTAAGAGAATCGTAKATGAAGGTCAGCAGCCCCCCAGTGATCCCAAGCATTGCGATTTTGAGTTTGGTCCACTTCCCTGAAAATATCCACGAGCGGAGTAACCCGCCTACGGACGCCACCAGGACCATGGAGATAATCTGAGCAACTATGAGAGGCGGATTAACAAAACCGCTGCCTAATGGATTGGCGCCGCTAAAGATGAGCATGGAAACTGCGCCCACAATGGCACCCCATCTGATTCCAAGATAAGCGCCTGCAGCGAAAACAATTGCCGTAATAAGCTCAATATTGGGAATATAGGCGAGGGCGAACCCGGCTCCCACCGCAGAGGAAGTGAACATGGCCGCCTTGGCCAGTTCAATCGTCGTCGTCTGTCGGCTTTTTACGGAGGTGTGTTCCAAAATAGTTCCGGCGCGAGGTCCAGTCACCCTCTTCACTATCTTCTCTTAATATGCGATCAAAAATGGCAACTTTAGCATCCAAGTTATCCAACAGCTGCAGCAATAGAGCTTCTTTCGTACGAGGACGAGATCGGAATCGACTCTCAAAAGCTCCTTCATGGCATAGAATCATGTGTTCTAGTTCTGATAGAATATCTGAGGGAAAATCCTTGATGATAGCCGCAGATTCACGAACCATGTCCCTTCCAAGCACAGTATGACCTATAAAATGTCCCTCATCACTGTAATCTGGAACGAGCTCATCTCCCAGCTCCGGGACTTTCCCGATTCCATGCAACAGGATTCCAGCCAGAAGCAGATCTGAATCGGCATTATAATGGGGAGCCAGCCGCAATCCGGTCTTCGCCATGGAAAGAATATGCTCAAGRTATCCCGAKCGGTARGGGTAGTGCATATTCAGTGATGCYGGCAACTTCATAAGACTTGCCTTRTTCCTGCGATAGAGATCTGTYACCAGCTTCTTCAACGGCTGATTAKACATATTTTTTATCATCTTCCCRAGGCTRCTCCACATTTTTTCGGCATCATAWGGTGAGGTRGGAACCAGCAGCTCTTCCTTAAAACCRTACCTACCGTACTTTGCTTCCGTTGCACTGTTGATYCGCCCRATAACAATCTGAAGCCGATCTTGAAAAGACTCCACCCGGCCTCGGACAGCTACGGCATCTCCGCCATTAAACTTTTTTGTGAATTCGCTGACACGATCCCACACTTTGGCACCAATCTCACCACTCTTGTCTTGTAGTAGAAGATCRAGATACAGTTCACCTGCCCGCGTGGTGCGGAGATTCTTCTTTTTACARAGATAAAAGCCCTGAATATCGGCACTTTCTTTGAATTCTGAGATGGGTATTGTCTTTTTCACAGTTAGCGAATTAACGGTTCACTCTCGTAAATGTCAAGGATTAGTAATTGGTGAGTGGTTATTAGTGAGTGGTCAATCTACTCCCGACAGGACGAGATACGATTGATAAATAACTGGTGAGTAATGAGTGGCAGTGGTAGGGGTGCAGAGGAACTGGGGAGAAAGGGAGTGGATTGCGGCTCCGTGGTTTTTCCGCTCAAGTTGGAAATGCGCCGCTCATCCATTAAATTGAATCGGTATGAGCCAAAATCCCGGCAGCAGTTTCTCCCTCATAGATCATACAGCCGATCTTGGTTTTGAGGTTCTCGCTGACTCCCTGCCTAAACTCATGGAAGAGGCCGCTAAAGCCCTTTTCAGCATCATYGCTGACTTGGATAACGTGAAAGAAGATAAACACCTCCGTATCGAGATGCMRACGGACAGTCCGGAAGARAATCTTCGCTACTGGCTGGAAGAACTTCTGTTTCGATTCAACAGCGCCGACACCCTGTTCTCCAAGTTCACCGTATCTGAAGAAGACAATCACTTTGTGGGAACTGCCGGCGGTGAACTGTTCGATCCGAAGCGTCATACAATTCACACTGAAATCAAAGGGATCACCTACCACCAGTTCGAGGTGAGTGAAACCGATGACGGCTGGCGAGCTACGATAATTCTGGATGTATGATGGTTGATGGGTAATGGAAGAGTTAGATGAGTGATATGAGGCAAATCAGCGAATTTCTCTGGGAAGTACCCAAAACCGGCGGAATGCGGGTGCCGGGGCGGATCTACGCCAACCGACAGCTCATCTCCTCCATCGAGGGAGACCCGTGCGTAGAACAGGTGCGGAATGTGGCTCATCTGCCGGGGATCGTGAAGTATTCCCTGGCCATGCCGGATATCCACTGGGGGTACGGCTTCCCCATCGGCGGTGTGGCCGCCATGGATGCCAAGGACGGTGTTATCTCCCCCGGCGGAGTGGGATACGACATTAACTGCGGTGTGCGACTCCTGAGCACCAGCCTTCGGCGGGAGGACGTCCAAAACCGCATCAGGCACCTGTTGGCTCAGCTTTTCCGGGATATTCCCACCGGAGTGGGCTCCCACGGCGCCATCCCAAACCTGACCGTTCCTGATCTCAACCGCATCCTTTCTGAAGGTGTATCACGAGCAGTAGAGATGGGTTACGGCACAACGGCGGACATCCCCCACATAGAGGAAYGGGGGTGCATCCCGGACGCCGATCCGAAACAGGTGAGTGAGCGGGCCAAACAGCGGGGCCAGAAGCAGATCGGCACATTGGGCTCCGGGAATCATTTTTTGGAAATAGACTATGTGGACGAGCTGTACAACGATCACGTAGCCGGACGTCTGAACCTCTCTCTCGGGCAGATCGTGATCATCATCCATACGGGCTCCCGGGGATTAGGCTACCAGGTATGTGACGACAATCTGAAGACAACCATTCGAGCCGCTGAGCGTTACGGTATCGAGCTCCCCGACCGTCAGCTGGCCTGCGCACCGCTGRAATCCAGTGAAGGAAAAGCGTACCTGGGCGCCATGCGGGCCGCCGCCAATTTCGCCTTCGTTAACCGGCAGGTGATTATGCACCTGGCGGAGCAGGCGTTTCTCAAAGCTCTCGGTCTAAAGCCCCATGAGCTACGGATGCGGCTCATCTACGACATCTGCCATAATATCGCCAAATTCGAAGAGCATGAGATTGACGGCGAAAAGCGGAAAGTGTGTGTCCACCGGAAGGGCGCTACGCGGTCGTTCGGACCGGGGAGTCTTGAGCTGCCTGCTGAATACCGTGACATTGGTCAGCCGGTGATGGTCCCCGGTGATATGGGGCGTTACTCATACCTCTGCATCGGGACRGAGAAAGCCATGACGGAGACATTCGGCTCCTCGTGTCACGGCGCAGGGCGRATGATGAGCCGGAAGAAATCATCCAAGGTGAGCCGCCAGATGAACATGATCGCAGAACTGCGGAAGCGGGGCGTGGAAATCATGGCGAGGGGTAAGCGGACCATCGCCGAAGAGATGCCCCACGCCTATAAGGATGTRGCCAGTGTGGTGGACGTTATGGATGGCGCGGGCATCAGCACGAAGGTGGCGAGGTTCAGGCCTATTGGAGTAATTAAGGGATAACCCAATATGATGGAGTTAAAAAGCTTCAATATTATTAAGCTTTTAGCATGAGAATTTGGGAAAGATACAGTTCTGACCTTGAAAACGAAAAGTTCGACGCTATTGTAATAGGATCGGGCATGGGCGGGCTTTCCACAGCGGCACTRCTATCCAAGGCGGGGAAAAGAGTGCTGGTGCTTGAGCGCCATTTCAAAGTGGGCGGYTGGACCCACACCTTCAAGCGGGGAACTTACGAGTGGGACGTAGGTGTCCATTACATTGGCTCGGTGGATAAGAAGAACGGAATCCTTCGCAGGCTATTTGACGACATTACCGATGCGAGACTCCAATGGTCACCTATGCCGGATAWTTATGACAGAATAATCTTCCCTGATGCCTCATACGATCTAATTGCYGGCAGGGAGCAGTTCATYGAAAAGCTTTCAGAATATTTCCCCAGAGAACGGGATGCCATTGTTAAATATTTAAAACTCGTGAAAGAGTGTAACAGGTCGGCAGTGAAATTCTTCTCCAATCGSGCTCTTCCCAAAACACTRGGTAACCTMACWTACCGKTATATGWCGCGGCCGTTCCTCAAGTTTGCYGATCGGACTACCTGGGATGTTTTATCAAGTCTAACATCAGACAGGAAACTCATGGGTGTGCTAACTGGGCAATACGGCAATTATGGACTGCCCCCGAAGAAGAGTTCTTTCGCTATCCATGCCGCAGTGGTAAACCACTACCTTTATGGCGGAAACTACCCGGTAGGGGGATCCAGAAGCATCGCTGAGTCCATAGCTCCTGTGATCCATGAAACCGGAGGCAAGATCATCGTTAATGCACAGGTTGATGAAATTATTATTCATCGGAACCGGGCTGTGGGAGTGAAACTAACCAACGGAGAAGAGCTGAGGTCTTCTTTAGTTATCAGTAGCGCCGGGATCACGACCACGTTTAGTAAGTTAGTGAAGCAAAGTTCTCCTCCGGCATTAAACATGGATAAAGTAAATCCTTCCTGTGCCCATCTCTGTCTTTACATCGGACTGAAGGGAACGGCAGAGAAACTAGGACTTGAAGGTACCAATCTATGGATTTATCCCGATTATGATCACGACGCCAATGTGGAGAGATTTATTGCGGATACCTCAACGAACCTGGCTGTTGTTTATATTTCCTTCCCTTCTACTAAAGACCCCGACTGGAAAGAAAATCWCGGTGATACCGCCACCATGGAAGCAATCMSCCYSSCYMYKKACKWKMYGYYCASCMAGWSSGRRSSYRSYGACTGGAAGAAGCGAGGTGAAGATTATGAAAACCTGAAAAACGAACTCACCAACAGGATCATGAGGTTTGTCTATGCACACGTGCCACAGGTTGAAGGACATATTGATCACCTTGAACTCTCCACGCCCCTTACCACCCGGGATTTTCTAGGGTATTCTCAGGGTGAGATCTATGGCATTGATCATTCGCCTGAAAGATTTCGACAGAAATGGCTTCGTCCGCAGACCTCAATAAAGAATCTGTACCTGACGGGACAAGACATTGTTACCGATGGAGTAGCAGGAGCCCTCATGTCCGGCGTTGTAACTACATCAGCAATTTTAAGAAAGAATGTTATAAAAGACGTTCTAAGACGTACCAGTTAAACCGTCGCTTTAAACTCTATTTATCAAGTACTCCATTCTGATAATCCAGAAACGCCTGTTTCACCTCTCCCTTCGTGTTCATGACGAACGGCCCGCCCCGGGCGATAGGTTCTTCCAAACGCTCCCCCGCCAGAAAAAGAAACGCTCCCCCGGCTTCTCCCGCTGACAATTCAACTGTATCGCCATCTCCCATAACCGCCAGCCGGCCGACAGGAACTTTGGTCTCTTCCGGTCCCACTGAGACCTCGCCTTCGTAGCAGTAAATAAAGCCGTTCATGTTCRTAGGTTCGGGATGTCGAAAACTGGAATTTGCTTCTAATGTTACATCAAAATAGCTGATAGGGAAAAACGATTCCGCCGGTCCCTCTACTCCGTCGTACTCCCCAGCGATAATCTTTACCATCCGGCCGTTTTCTTCCACTACGGGAATCTTCTCCGCCGGAATATCCTGATAACGGGGCTCTGTCATTTTGTACTTCTGCGGCAGGTTAACCCAGAGCTGATAGCCCCAAACCTGTCCATCCTCCTGCTCGGGCATCTCGCTGTGAATAATTCCCCGGCCAGCAGTCATCCACTGGACAGAACCGGACCGCAGGTGGCCTTCATTYCCYTTRGAATCGCGGTGGCGRAAGGCGCCKTGMATCARGTAGGTAACCGTTTCAAACCCCCGATGAGGGTGTGAAGGAAAACCGGCAATGTAGTCATCTTTGTCATCACTCTTGAATTCATCCAGCAGGAGGAATGGATCAAGAAGATTCAACTCCGGTGAGCCTATGATTCGCCTAAGGTTTACACCGGCGCCGTCGGTTGTCTTGATACCGGCGACAATCTGTACTACCACTCTACTCTTCATCAATAGCTTCCATCAACTTGTTCCTGAATTCAAGCACCACACGGACATAATTCACTGAGGGATTGTACTTGAGAATTGCCTTCCAGTTTGGATTGCCGCGTGTAAATCCCGGAATATCGCTCCTGTAGCCATTTTGCACCAGATAGTTGGCCACACTTGCCAGTGCATCAGGCCATTCAAAKGGGTGKCGAACTCTATCGCCATCGAAATCCACCGCATACGCATCGAAACTGGAGGGGATAAACTGACCATATCCGAACGCGCCGGCATAGGAACCGAACAGAGAGTGAGGCGGTATGAAATCTTCATGGCAGAAACTGAGATAAGCCATCATCTCTTTAATGACCCATTTCTCTTTTCGCGGGATCTTGTGTATGATAGTATGGAGAGCGTCAAACACTGAATACGACTTGGTATATTTGCCGAAACGGGATTCAATCCCTATAATGCTCATAAGCAAATAACGGTCCACTCCAAAGCTATCAGCTACATCATCAATCAGTTTACCCTGCTCTGACTCGAAATCAAGTCCATCCTGGATCCTGGAAGCTTTTATGAATATTTTTCTGTATTCACTATACTTCATCGCTTCCGCAGGATTGCTAAAACGTCGAACGATTTCATCGTGAATCCGGATGTCACTTTGAGAGAACACTCCCTTTAGAAAAGCCGGAGGGAGGCCGCTTTCACGAGCCCGTGAAACAACTTCGCCATAGATTCGCTCAGCGAGTTCGTTTTCAGAAATCATATCTACCAGCTCTCTTTCCAGGGTAAGGCTCCACTCCATGGGCTCAAGCTGTTCTGCACTAAAGAAAACAGTTGGTAACAAAACTAATAGAACTTTTAACATCAACTCGATCTTACATATATTTCTCGAGCAATCTCCTCGTCAAGCGCCAGTTCCGTCTCACCAATCCGCACCACAAATGAGGGTTGACGCTGATGAACCATTATCTCATTACCGGTAATAAGACCGAGAGCTGTGAGGCGGTCAAATCGCTTGTGGAAAGAGGGCGTAATGAAGGCAATCTTACATACTTTACCCAATTCCAGCTCGGAAAGTCGATTTACTAGAGGTTTTAAATACTCAGTCTTATAAGTATGGCAGCAGTCGCCTTGCGGAATGGGCGAACCGTGAGGGCAAAGGGGCGGATGTCCCAGGAACGAACAGACACTTGTGGTTACCTCAGGGTTAAGGATATGCTCAAAATGACATGCAGTCACTTCCATGCTCTGTTCAGAAACATTTAACACATCCATTAGAAGTCTCTCTGCCAGCCGATGGCGACGAATGATCGCTTCAGCCATTTTCTCTCCATCAGATGTAAACTCAAGCAAATTTTTCTCGCCAGTTACGAGATTCTGAGCTCTCATTTTATCCARTGTAGAATCCACATCGACGGACACATTAGCATCTTCCTGACAGATCATTCGAACCTTTTCAATGGACTGTTTGCCTTTCTCCCGGGCGATCCAAATCGCCTCTAATACTTCGTCAATCCAGTTTTGTGTTTCGTTCATTTTCTTTTCTCCCGAATACTTTTTTAAAAAAGTTAACGGTCTTTGATTCAGTCACGAATTCATAATTACAGTTCGGACATTTGATCAGTGGACAGCCGTGACTCATAAAGCACCCCGTATGACAGTCCTCAGAAGTTTCATCGAATTTATTATTGCATAGCGGACAATTAGTCATATAGTTTCTCTCATTCGTTCCTTCGATTTTTTCCCGCAGGATGCTGTGCACAACTGTAAATAGTCAGTCATAAATTGTCAATTATAAAAGCATCCATCTGAGCAGATAATTTATGGTTCCTGCTACTAAGACGGAGAATGGCAAGATAAACAGTGAAATTGCCATAGCTACTTTAATTCCCTGTTCCTTGATTATCATAAAGAAGTTTGCGATGCAGGGCATGAAAAGAGTGATAGTAATCATGCTTACCACGATTTGAATCTGAGTTTCCATGGCAATTGACCCACTATTTATTTGATCATTAAAGAGGTTAAAGAGCCCGGCAGCGCCATAATCGCGTCGAAGAAATCCAACGAGGAACGCCTCAGTGGCCTTTATAGGAAGTCCGAGAAACCCCACCACAATAGGTGATAATCCTCGCTCAATAGCACTTAAAAGAGTCAACTTATCTAGGATAAACAGGACGAACGTCCCCAGAAAAAAGAGGGGCACCGCCTCTCTCAGGTACCACTCAATACGTGCCATTGTCTTCACCAGGATATTGGATAGCTTTGGCAATCGCATAGGTGGYARTTCYAGCACAAAATCGGATGAATGGCCTGAGATAATTTTCGACGAAAGGTAGCCCACCACAAATATCACCAAGGCTATGCATCCTATCCAAAGGATGGTCATACCCGGGGAAAGAGCTGCCAACATGCCCATGATTACACCTAACTGTGCAGAACATGGAACCCCCAGCGCCAGCAGAAGCATTACGATAAGCCGTTCCTTGCGACTGTCGAGAATCCTTGTGGTCATAGTAGCCATTGTATCACATCCCAGGCCCAGTACCATTGGCAGAACCGCCTTGCCGTTAAGACCCATCATGCGGAAGAATTTATTCACCATCACCGCTAACCGAGGCAGATAACCTGAATCTTCCAATATACCAAAAGCAATAAAGAACGTTCCTACGATGGGAAGTACGATGGCGATGGAATACGACAGCGCCATGCTCAATAGACCATACTCCCCTACCAGCAGATCGTGGGCAAATTGAAAAGGGAGTATCGTATCTACAATTGAAGTCACCAGGGGTGTTAACCATTCCCCAAAAACAGTGTTCTCAAGAAAATTTACCAATGTGCCTGCACCGAAAATTCCTACGAATTGGTAGATGATGTACAGTGCAAATGCTCCGATAAAAAGTCCTCCAATTCGGTGCTGACTCCACTCGCCAAGCCGAGTGAAAAAAGTAGATTCTGCAGCCTTTTCTCGCGTTACAACTTTCGATACCAGAGTTCGAGCTTTTCTCATCCGTTCTGAAGTAATTGCGTTACCCACTGAAGTTTGCAGATTGGTTTCCGCTTCTCTGAGCGTATTGTTGAGATCGTCAATATCGTCCTTAGAAATGTGCTCATGAACCCAATCATTCAGGGAAAGGTCAGAAGATAAAATCATGAGAGAAAGACTATCCCTGAAGGGTTGATCAGATTGAATGAAGGATGAGACTTTTCTACTGGCATTGGAAATGACAGGTGAATACTCAATGCCGGGGAAATGGTTAATACTCGCTTCAGCCAACTTGGGAATCAGTTTTTGCAGACCAATGTGTTGGATAGCTATAGTCTTTATAACCGGTACCTGCAAAATTTCTGACAATTTATCTTCATCTATGTGTATACCCCGCTCACGAGCTTCATCGGACATGTTTAGGCATAGAATAAAAGGTATTTCCATCTCTTTGAGCTGAAGTGACAGCAGCAAAGTCCGATCAAGATTCCGGCTGTCACCTACCTGAATCACCCGAGCATCAGGCGACTCTAGGATAATATTCCTCGTTACCACTTCATCCTCTGATGAAGGGATGAAATTATTGATTCCGGGAGTGTCCAATACCAAGGTCGAGCTGTTGCCTATAAGTTTACCATGGGTAAGTTCAACCGTTGTGCCGGGATAGTTAGAGACGGTTACGTATCTGCCGGTGAGATAACTGAAAATTACACTTTTACCTACATTGGGATTTCCCATAAGGATAATCTTTTCCTTATGATCAGGAAAAGAAGGACTTCTGTGGTTAAGGCTCACAGTTTCAGCTCCCTGCAGTTATTGCAGATTCCAAAAAGTTGATGGATATGACGAACCAGACTAAAACCAAACTCCTTTGCCACCACATCCTGTCTCATCTCGATTTCCTCATCAAAAAATTCTGCTATTTCACCACATTGAACGCAAACCAGGTGATCATGATGAGAGTTGTCCAGACGAGGTTCAAATAGCCAACGACCCCTGCCAATGTCCATCCTTCGGACAAAACCGTGTTTGTAAAGGATATCCATCGTCCGGTAAACGGTCGCTCTGGATACACCAATTTTCCTTCGATAGAGAGACATGTAAATCTCATCTGCTTCACGATGATCATGTGATGAGAAAACATACTTGTACACTTCYAAAYGCTGTGAAGTTACCCGCAAMTTTYCATCACGAAGAATTCKTTTAAAGTTTTCCAGATTATATAGACTCATATCATATAATATTGAGACTCAGTCTCAATAAATATACACTACTCTAACGCCAGATCAAAGGGTAATTGGTGAGGTTTCTAATTGTCCAAAGTAAACTGTGAGACTATTTTATATTGACAATTGAAGATTTTGAAAAGCACTTTGAGGAAATATTAAGCGTTGCTTCCTGAGGGAAAAATAAAAAATCGAAAATTATAACCGTTTTAGGTTTGCATACTTGGCTATGAGTTTCTTTCGTATATCACCCCGAAAGATAACGGAGATTTTYTGACTTTCACCGCTTCCATTAACAGAAAGTATCATCCCCTTACCAAAAACCTTATGCTCAACCTTGTCCCCGCGTTCTAAATCATCAAAATTGGTAACAGTTCGTACCTGCTTCAGTTTGTATTTCCCAGCCTTACCGCGAACGAGCTTTCGAGTTACGGAAGATCTGAAGGTAATTCTTTCCAGATTTTCCTCGGGAATTTCATGAACAAATCTTGATGCAAATCCCATTCCGTAGATACCGTTGAATCTCCGACGGTTTGTGGCATAATGCAGATATGCCCTATCCTGTGCTCGAGTTAGAGCTACATAAAACAGGCGGCGTTCTTCCTCTAATTGATCTGAACTATCCATGCATCTAGCCAAGGGAAATAACCCTTCGTCCATTCCCGCGATGAAGACGACGGGAAACTCGAGTCCTTTGGCAGCGTGAGTAGTCATAAGGGTRACAGAATTGGCATCTTGATTCCAATTGTCTAAGTCCGTCAGGAGAGACACATCCTCGAGGAATTCTCTAAGACCTGTATTGGGATTTTCCCGACAGAAATCATCAATACTGTTAAGGAGTTCCTGCACATTTGCCAATCGTTCCGTCGCTTCAGCTGTTGCCTGTTCTTTATAAAATGATACCAGGCCGAGCTCATCTACGACAGCGCTGGAAAGCTCTGCTGCACTGAGTTTAGGGAGGAGTTGTGCATACTTAACTATCAAGCTGTTGAAATCCWTCAATCCATCAGCTGGTTTTCCTTTAAGTCCAAAAGCGTCAGGATCTGCTGTTGAAGCCAGAAGGGAAATTCCTTTCTCTCGAGAGTATTCCTCACACTTTTCTACAGTTTTTACACCCACTCCCCTTGGAGGAAAGTTCACCACTCGCTTTAAGCTTACAGTATCCACTGAGTTGACGATCAATCTCAGGTAAGCCAGCAGATCTTTTACTTCTTTCCGTTCATAAAAACGGACGCCACCAACAATTTTATAGGCAATACCACGCCTGCGGAGAGCATCTTCCAGTGCCCGACTCTGTGCATTGGTTCTGTAGAGTATGACGAATTCATTGAATGTACGCTTCTTATTAACAATCTCCCTCTCCAACAGCTCTAGGATACCTTCCGCCTCTTCGAGCTCGTCAAAAGTTTCCATCAGGCCGATATTAGCTCCGTCTAGACCTTCAGTCCATAGCTCCTTTTCTGCTCGGCGCTCATTATTTCGAACCACCGTAGAAGCTGCTGAAAGGATAGTCTTTGTTGAACGATAATTTTGTTCCAGTCGAAATGTCTTGCAACCGGGGAATGCTTTTTCAAAACCGAGAATATTGGAGATATCTGCTCCCCGCCAACCGTAAATAGATTGATCATCATCACCCACAACAGTAATTTTTTTATGCTTTTCCGCCAAAAGTTTTACAAACAGAAATTGGGCATGATTGGTATCCTGATATTCATCCACCAATACATATTTAAACTGCTCTTGGTATTTCTTCAATATAGCTGGTTTTTTATTGAATACTTTCAGCGGAAAGAGAAGCAGATCATCAAAATCGAGTGCATTGTTTTCCTTTAGCGCCTTTGTATAAAGAGGATAAACCAAAGCTGCTGCCCGATCAACCGGAGAAGACGATTTATTATCTAACTTAGATTCTTCCATGCTATTTTTTGCCAGACTAATCCGACCTCTAATGGCATTAGGAGTCATTTCTTCTATTGGAATCTTATTAGAGTTTATGATACTTTTTATAAGGTTRAGTTGATCAGCAGCATCATAAATGGCAAAATTGGGATTGAAACCTAGTAGATCTATCTCATAACGAAGAATGCGGGCACAAATTGAGTGAAACGTCCCAATATTTACTCTGCTGGCTTTTGAACCCACAATCTTTTCCACACGGGATTTCATCTCTCCAGCCGCTTTGTTGGTAAAGGTTACCGATAATATACTTTCCGGAGCGTATTCCTCATTCTTGATCAGGTGAGCGATCTTAGCCGTTAGTACTCGTGTTTTTCCCGTACCCGCTCCGGCAAAAATAAGTACAGGTTTATCCACCGTTTCCACAGCCTGTTTCTGTACATCGTTTAATTTGATTTGAACTGGCATTTAATTTATCCCTTTACCCCTTTTCTGTCGTTCACGGCTAACGTGCCGGCGAATTTTATCAAATTCTCGTTTTGCATTCAAATGCTCCTTTTCTGTCCGGGAAAAAACATGAGAGTCATCACCTTTTGCCACGAAAAAGAGGTAGTCCACATCTGCAGGATTTAATGCTGCCCAGACGGAAGCTTCACCGGGGGAGTTGATAGGACCGGGAGGTAATCCTTCATACAGATATGTGTTGTAAGGTGAATCAATTTTCTTGTCTTTATTACTCAATCGCTTCGGACCGTCACCATGTATGAATTGGAGCGTCGGGTCTGCCTGTAGTTTCATTTCTCTGTTCAACCTATTGTGATAAACCGCACTAATAGTTTTACGCTCGTCATCTAAAACTGCTTCCCCTTCGATTATAGATGCAAGAGTCACCAATTCAAGCTCTGAAAACCCTCTCTCTTTAGCGAGATCTAACGTCTCGTTATTCATGATCTTTCGATATTGTTTGGTCATCTTCCCGATAATTTCTTCGGCAGTTATCTCCTCGGTAAAGAAGTATGTTTCAGGAAACAGATATCCTTCCAGTGTGGGACCTGGAAGATCAAGATTCTTCGCTATTTCACTTGAACGGCACATCTTGAGGAACTCTGCTACATCTATATCCAGTTCAGACTTAAGGACAGCAGCAATTTCTTCCAATCGTGAACCTTCCGGAATCGTAACCTTGTGGTAAACTGGTGTTCCTTCCACCAACTGGCGGATGATTGAATGGTTTGAAGCAGCATTTCGCAGATGAAACGTTCCGGCTTTGATATCTGTTTCGTAGCCCATCATGCGGGTTGCGAGAACAAAGGGCTTTGAACCTCTGATGATTCYACTAGCATRCAGCGTGGAGGCAATGTCGTTTAGAGTCGAGCCTTTTTCTATGACAACTTTCACAGGTTCATTTTGCTCGGGTTGGGGCCAGTAAATAACGAGTAGGTAAAAAAAGACAGACGAAAACACAAAGACCGTCAAGATATAACCCACCAATCGTTTAATAATGAAATCTGACATTTTATCTCTAAATAGAGCTTGCGAAGTTAACCCAAAATAAAAGATTACCCAAAGAGTTTTCCGTCGGTGATTTCGGTTTGATTTGTGGCGAAGCAGAACTTAAATTCACGTTCAATATGGTCGCAAAACTTAGAAAAAATAGTCCCGGGCTGTTTCAGGACTGGTCATTTGGCACCACGAACTATCTTCTTTTTGGGGTAGGTATAGCTACCGTAATACTTGGATACATCATCATGGCTTCAGGAGAGGTAGACAGCACTCAATCGGTAACGATTGCACCTCTTTTGCTTTTCCTAGGATATGTGGTCATTATTCCGGTTTCGATCATGTACCGGAAGAAAGCAAAACAAGACTTGGGATCGTAGTTCAGTTGGTTAGAACGCCGGCCTGTCAAGCCGGAGGTCGCGAGTTCGAGTCTCGTCGATCCCGCAATAATGAAAAACCCCATCTTTTGATGGGGTTTTTTGTTTCTGTGCTTTTTGTTAGATTAAACAGATGAAACAGTATTATGTCTATGTAATTGAGTTGGATCCCGTTGTAGCAGATCTCCGAAAGTTTCAAGAAAAAAACCCGAAATACATCAAAGGGAACGGTTGTGTTTATGTGGGACAATCTTTCCGCAAGCCTGAAATCCGGTTTGAGCAGCATAAGGAGGAATACAAATCAAATAAATATGCAAAACGGTTTGGTCTTAAACTCCTACCCGATTTCTATGAAAAATATAATCCAATCCCAACCCGAAAAGATGCGGAAGACATTGAAGAAATGTTGGGTAAAGAATTAAGAAATCGCGGAATCGGTGTTTGGTTTAATTAATAATAATTAAGTATAGAATCGCACTCAAACTAAAGAGAAGCTTCTCAGGATGGGTTAATATTATTTTGTTGAGATGAGATGCCTTATTTTAGAAAAAGTAATTTTCTTGT
The DNA here is from genome assembly GCA_002402135.1 of Fidelibacterota bacterium. Classification (GTDB taxonomy): domain Bacteria; phylum Fidelibacterota; class Marinisomatia; order Marinisomatales; family UBA2128; genus UBA2128. Next base: position 33,917 of record NVVH01000013.1, read on the forward strand.
CTGGGTCTTATTACCTGAAGTTAGACTCACAAAGTATGTCCCGCTGGAATATCTTGATGCATTCCACTCCACTTGATGCTTGCCAGTCACAAATTGACCACTAACAAGCGTCTCCGCCAAACGTCCATTGATATCATATATTTGTAGAGACAAGTAGCCATAAGTCTCTACCGAAAATTTGATGTTGGTGGCAGGATTAAACGGATTGGGAAATGCAGAATACAGGGTAACTGACTTCGGATAATTAACATTCACAGAAATTGCAAGATCCGGGCAATAGTTACCATCAGGGGCAAGCTGAGGTAATTTGTAAGCCGGGTCTGTCACAATATTATACATTAAAGTATCAGTAGTCTCGAATAACTCCGGTGTGCAAGGTTCCCACTCATCGGCTATACCTTGACAGGTCTGCTCATCAGCGAGGATACCCATATTGGTGACAATGCACCAGTATAAATACTCCATAGCCATACATTCATAATCGCAAGTCCAGTCGTCGTAGTGATACCACGCTTCTTCAGGATATTCATCCGGAACAGTTAAAAACTGACCACCCCTTGCCACATCCATTGCCTCTGTAAGGAGAGATGAATTAGGCTCCAAAGAAAAGGCAACCGGATAGACTTCCACTTGACCGCATGAATTTATGGTGTGCAAAACTTCTTCCACTGTGGCATCGTCACCCCAGTGACCCGGCTGTGTTGGATCAATTTCATTTCGAAATAAGACAGCACCGGTACATCCTTCAAAATTATCGAAAAAATCATCTATGACACTTGAGTTCTCAGAATAAAATATGGGCATTACCGTATAATTTTCTGTCAAGGCATTTTCAATGAGYRMATCATCTACMAYWCCGTCTTCATCATTATCSAGYAAYTCTGCRGCRACMGCGGCRGCATGAAGYACTTTTTCRTCCGAWATACTTGCTACTGCGTACACATGAATACAATCCAGCACGTTTACATATTTTGAAAACAGTCCCAAAGCGGGATCGTTGGGATATGGATTATCCTCTAAGTCAAGACAGACGGTATTCTGCCCATAAATGCTCATCACAAGTGAAAATGCCATTATGAAAGATTTGACTGATCTGTACTTCATTATACAAGTATAAGTTCATTCTCCAAGATTATCAACTTCTGCCCAACCATCCACCATCAACCTTTGTGAAGCTTAACAGTCATTGAGTTGTTTACAACGGCGAATTACTCTTCCTTGTAATCCTGTTCTAGGATTCCTTTTTCTTTCAGAGTTTTTATTAGTTTTTCAATTCGAACAAGTGCGACAACCCCGACAAGTGCGAAACAAAATGCTGCTGCTGCTAATCCTTCCATAATATCTCCTTTAAACTGATCTCTTAAGTGCGATGTAAAGGGTGTACAAACCAGTAGTGCCAAAGACAACCCAAGCAGGCATGATTAGTGATTCAGCTACATGTATAATTGCACCCTCATCGTCCATAGGCACCAGTAGTCGAGAAATTCCAAAACCGGTCCCGTACGATTGGAGTGTTTTATTATATAAAACAGGGAATCTTCCGTCTTAAGAATGACCTCATCATCACCTTCTTTCTCAATTGGAAGATTCATGACGTTTGAGTAAAAAATCCTTCGCTGCTGTAAGATCATCAGTCAGWACAGCTACATTATTACTCTTTAAAAAAAGTTAAACTCATATAATCTTTAATCAACACATTCTGCCGGAGACMTTATTTCAAAAATCCATATCCATCATTCCACCACCATCACCGCCGYGCATTTTCGAGCGATCCCATTTGCGTTTCTGTTCCAAATTTCCAAAATTATAAGTCAATACYAGAGAAACCGTACGGCGATCATGTTTTCGCCAGGCATCCATGGTGCGTAAATAGGTCTCATTRCTGATYAGACTTTCCAGCTCCTGYTCGGTGTAGATGGAAAATTTCGCATTATTAAAGACATCATTAACTTTCAAAACGATGGATAGTCTCCTGTTAAGAAACGACTTTTCCAACCCCAAGTCCAGTGATGCTGAAGCTGGTATGTGCCCGTAGGTAATTAGCATTTTGCCTCTGAACCTGCTGGACAATTCCAGGCGAACAATACCCGGTATAATCAAATTCAAGTTACCAAAACCTGCATACCCCTGCGATTCACCAWTAAGATCTGGTTCTTCTGAAKTGTATATTRTGGATTTCCAACCATAAACATTTAACGTCAAATTAATAAGTGGGAGGGGTCTTAGGTTTAGCATGACATGGCCRGTATAYTGCTYMGCKTKACCAGCATTGTCTGCTGTAAGCAMCTCATATTCCTTYCCATCWACTWCAATCATATCACGATCCCACCACTGGATCATGTTCGTTACCTTTTTGTATGCCAAACCTGTGTTAAATGTGAGTAAGCGGGTGTTGGTAAAATAATTGAATTCTAATGCATCAATATATTCTGGCTGCAGAAAAGGATTACCAGTTCGAATATGATTTACATCTGATGTATTTCTGGGGAATGGACTCAAAGTCCTGCGATGAGGTCTGTTCACACGTTTACCATAGCTAAACTGCAGTTTGGTACTTTGAGTGATATCGTACAATAAAAATAAACTTGGATACATCTGAAAATACGAATTGTCAAGGGG
>NVVH01000014.1 GCA_002402135.1 Fidelibacterota bacterium
TGATAATAATTTCTTTTTTTCAATTTTATTAATGGTCACGTCGCAGCAACTATGGATGGTGATACTAAAAAGAAAGTCGTGCCGGAGCTCATGCCCCGAGCCTTATACTGGTTTCGCTGGGGTGCTGCGTGGACATGGATAACAGGCGTGGTTCTTTTAATTGTCATTTTTTGGATAACAGACCTGATGCCAGAAAATATGAGATCAATAAAGAATGAAGACGGCTCCATTTTTGAGCCAGCAAATATGTATATACATTTAATGTTAGCAGTAACCTTCTTAGCTGTATTCTTATATGACATTATCTATAAGAGTAAAATAGCATCAAATGTTCGTATAGCTACCCTTCTAAGTTTTATTCTCATTGGTGCATATGTTTATACATTACAACATTGTGCTGATTTTGAGTATCGCGCCTTCAATATTCATTTAGGCGCCATGTTTGGAACTATAATGGCATTTAATGTATGGTTTAGGATTTGGCCAGCTCAGCAGAAAATTATAACTGCCATAAAAAATGGTGAAGCGCCTGATAGTAGTCTGGTGGCATTAGCCGGTCTTCGTTCTAAACAYAACACTTATATGTCCATTCCATTRATCTGGACAATGATAAACCAGCATACCACTTATTTTTCCGGTGTCAATCTTCTGGGTATTGACGTTCAGTACGGATGGCTGGTGTTGATGGGGTTTGTCGCTTTAGGATGGCATATCGTTTGGCAACTGTACAAAAAATCCGGAAAAATCAAAGGATTCTAACAGTCAACAAACAGTAGAAAAAAGCCCCCGTCCGGGGGCTTTTTATTTTAGAAGAAAATAAATCTATATAAAATTACTCAGATTGAGTCAACTGCCTTACGGAGSAGGTTGTTCACTTCAGAAAATAATGGTTCCAAATTGTCCTGTTCAGTAATAGCAAGCATTTGTTCTGCATCAATAGCCGCTACGGTTGTACTCTTATCATCATTTTCCCAGATGACAACATTACACGGAAACAATAGACCAATTTCTAATTCCGCAGACAGAGCCTGGTGAGCAATTGACGGATTACACGCACCGAGAATACGATAGCGCCGAAAATCCACATCTAGCTTCTCCTTCAGCTTATCATGTACATTGNNCTCAGTCAAAACTCCAAATCCATTCTCTTTTAGCGCTTCTCTAATGGCACTGTCCGCCTCTTCAAAACCCATGGCTACATTTCTTTTATAACCGTATTTCATCATTCACTTTTCTCTTTGTCTAACTTGTTCCATGCATTCATACCGCCAAGAAGATTAGTRGCATAATGACCGTAYCTRGTTAAGATCTCTGATCCTGTTTTACTCCGATTTCCACTTCGGCAGATTACGATAATTTCTTCACCTTTCTGGTTTTCCAACTCACCAACTCGTTTTTCTAATTCCTGAACGGGAATAAGGATAGCTCCATCTATATGACCTAAAAGTCCGCTGAATTCACGGGGAGTCCTGACATCAAGAAGGATGAGGTTTTCTCCAGAAGACAAACGTAATTGTAATGCTTCAACTGTGATATTGCCATAACTGTCAGTGGTAGTTGATTTTTCGACRACTGCTTTATTTTGGAAACCGAAGAAAAGAATTCCAATAATTACAATTACAGCTTTTATTATTTTATCCATAATTATGTCTCTCTTGGCAAGTTAATAACAGTAKTCAAATATAATACATAAACTTTAAACTGCTTTCTTCCTCTATCCTTCTCAATCTAYAAGACCATTAACATCAAMTAGAGAACCAGATTCTCCTCTGTTCAACGCATACTGGAAGCCATCCGAAAGAGCGGCTGCGCCAATTTCTCCATCCATTCTGAGAGCAATATAGGCGACTTGAAAATCTACGCTTCCTCTATGCTTATAAAGAATCCTTCGCAACGCTTCCTCACACGCTTCCCGTGGAGATCTCCCCTGACGCATAAGTTCAACAACAAGGAAACTKCCTASGGTCTTCATAACGGCCTCTCCCAGACCGGTAGCACCGGCTACTCCTATATTATTATCACAGTACAACGCAGCACCTATGATGGGACTGTCACCAACACGACCGTGGAGTTTGTAAGCAAGTCCGCTTGTGCTGCAGGCGCCGGCCAGGTTGCCTTCAGMGTCCTGMGCCAGAATAGTAATGGTGTCGTGGTTTTCGTTTGGATCCAAGTYATCCTTTCSACTTAGATTCTCTTTCCACTTAAGCCATTCTTCCYGTGATTCATCMGTCAACAGTTTTGCTTCCTTGAACCCATGAGCCAGTGCAAAGCGTCTTGCTCCATCGCCTACTAACATAACATGATCAGTTTGCTCCATCACTTTCCGCGCCACAGAAACAGGATGTTTTATATCCTGCAAAAACGCTACAGCCCCAGCGTTTCCGTGGGAGTCCATTATGCAGGCATCCARTGTAACATGACCATCCTCATCAGGTCTCCCGCCAAATCCCACTGAACGAGCTCCCGGATCACCTTCCGGCACTCTGGCACCAGCTTCAACAGCATCCAGTGCAGACTTACCTCTTTTGAGAATAGGCATAGCTTCCCGATTGACATCTAGTCCAAATTTCCAAGTCGATAAAACTGTTGGTCGATTTGTTGATCTACTCATCTTTCTAATCACTTCCGAAAATGCTATTCCAGGAACGACTGCAGCAGCAATTGTACCTTTTATAAAATCTCTCCTTGTTCCCATAATCTTATATCCTGCTACTCGCTAAGCTGATGGTATTCTAATCTTAAATGTAGTGCCAACTCCTCTATCAGACGAACTAATGTAAATTGTACCGTTTTGGAATTCTTCAATGATCCGTCGTACTAAACTTAGACCTAACCCCCAACCATGCTCCTTGGTGCTATAACCTGGCCGGAAAACATTCTTCCAGTCTCTCCGTCGGATTCCCTTGCCATTATCCGCGATCTCCATCACCACATGTTTTCCATCTTGGACAGCTGAAAGCGACACCTTTCCTTCGGATTTATCCAAGCTGTCAATGGCGTTTTTTACAAGGTTCTCCAATGCCCACGAAATAAGCGTGGGAGTACCGAGAATTTCCACATCACCAGCATCTGACACATCTATTGTGACAGATTTATTACTGGGGAGYCGGTCTCTAAAGTAATCGGCGGTTTCGWCCAGTAGCTGCTGAACCTCAATTCTCTCCAGCTTCGGCCTTGATCCCATCCTGGCAAAACGGTCACTTATACTCTGGAGGCGATTTACATCTTTGGTCATTTCTTCCGCCAAACGAGCACTCTCTTCAGGATGYTCAACCAATCTATCAAGCCAACCCATTAATGAAGATACTGGAGTTCCTAACTGATGGGCTGTCTCTCTGGCAGTTCCGAACCAAATGTGCCGCTTCTCATTGTTTCGGATTACCTGAAATCCTATGAATCCAAGGATGATAAAAAAAGTTACCATTCCAATCTCTATATAAGGCAGTACTCTTAGCTGAGAAATAAGTGTTGAGTCGCCAAAATAAATGAATCCTAACTCAAGATCTTTGGCTTTACCGAATTCATCCAGATTAATGATTAAGGGAATTGGAACATTCTCTTCTGCCATCTTCTGCAGGTGTTCTCGTACATTATCTAAAGTGAGATCATCATTACTGGGGAGATTCTTCCAATGTTGAGGATTACCTTCAACATCAGCAATAACGATGGGAAATGAAATAGGCTGGATAATCTCTCTGAAAATGAAATCCAGCTCTTTTCCTTCTGCTTCGGCGATACCTTTGACAAACAGCTTAACGTGGAAAGATACCGTTTCCCGATTCTCTTCTCTTAGTTTTTCAATAATACCCTGAGTGTAGATAAACAGTCCTACAATCAGCAAAAGAGCTCCCAGAAAGAGCCCCACTTTTATGTTACCGGCTTGCCTGTATAATTTCATTTTGCTTAAGCGATTGAATGGAGTATCAGCGTGTTCTAAAAGATATACTCATTTCCTCTGAGATAGTCAATAATTGTATCAACTTCATCTTCTAGTGTCATTTGAGAGGTGTCGACCACAATTTCGGCATTCTCCGGCTCTTCATAGGGATCGCTGATACCTGTAAAATTTTTAATTTCGCCAGCACGAGCTTTGGCATACATACCTTTTACGTCGCGATTTTCACAAACCTCCAGCGGACATTTTACAAAAACTTCTACAAAGTTTACAGTTTCCTTCCGGACATACTGTCGTTCAGCACGATATGGGGAAATAAAAGCACACACTGTTAAGACTCCATGCCGAACAAGCAGTTCTGCCACAAACGTAACCCGCTCGATATTCTTGTCCCGATCTTCCTTAGTAAATCCTAAATCAGGTGTCAGTTTCTCACGCACAACATCACCATCCAAACGCTGAACACGCAGGCCCATTTTCCTCAACTTTTCTACAAGGGGGATTGAAATTGTTGTCTTCCCGGATCCGGAAAGTCCTGTGAGCCAAACACAAACTCCACGATTATTATCTTGATTCTTTGATGYCATTTCAGTTACTGCCTCCATAATGTTTTTTCAAAATATCGGATACTTCAGGTCGAGTAAATTCTTCAGGAAGGTCAACTCCAGCTATGAGCATTTCCCTCACTTTAGTCCCGGAGAGAAAAACTTTTTCGTGGTCCATAGCACGAGATGTTTTGGTCGTCGCCATAGAGTTCGTCCGCTTGCAGTAAAATGCATGCTCAAAAAACATGGACTCGATTCCAAGCTCTTCACGGTTGAAATTCTCAAATATTTTCTGAGCGTCATACGTACCGTAATAACTCCCCACACCGGCATGATCACGTCCGACTATAAAGTGAGTACAGCCGTAATTCTTTCGAGTAAGTGCGTGGAAGATGGYTTCCCGAGGACCAGCATAGCGCATGGATGCGGGATAGACGGACAAAATAGTATGCCGATGTGGGTAATAGTGCTCAATAATTGCTTCATAGCAAGCCATCCGAACATCAGCAGGAATGTCATCTGACTTTGTCTCTCCCACAATGGGATGAATGATTAAACCGTCCACCATTTCTAAAGCGCACTTTGTGATATATTCATGAGCACGATGGATAGGATTCCTCGTCTGAAATGCCACAACGCTCTTCCACCCTTTCTCTTCGATGACAGCTCTTAATTGACGAGGTGACATGCGGTACTCGCCGAAATGCTTATGCTCTGGGAGCTGATACACTTCTATATCTCCGGCTACATAGTATTTGCCGCCGGATAGCAGAGCCGCAACACCCGGGTGTTTATCATCAGTCGCCAGATAAACTTTTTCGGCTTCTCTTCCTTTATCCGGCTTATAAATATCACTGATTTGTATCTTTCCGATTACGCCATCAGATTCAGTAGATAGGGTGGCTTCTTCCACTCCTTTTAGATTAGACACTTGTTCTGCAGAAATGGGAAGTGTAATCGGAATAGACCAGACACTGCCGTTTGCCAGTCTCATCTCTTCCACCACTGAGGAGTAATCCTGCTGACTCATAAATCCCGTTAGGGGACTACAGGCACCGGTAGCTATCATTTCCAAATCTGACTGACTTCTCCGGCTGAGAGTAATGGTTGTCAAGGTCGCATCCAGTTCCTCCGGATGAGGTACCATCCTATCAACCAAAGGACCGCCATGGGGGTTAATCATATTACAAAGCTCCTGTTTTTATTTGCGAACAGACATAATAAAGCTCAGGAAATTACGAAACCATTGACTGCTCTTGCGAATAAAAATATCTACAGGTAATTTCCAACTTCCAATGTCAGAAATAATACATCAATTGTCAAAAGCCACTCGATTCATCTCTTCGCCGATGAGAGTTTTGCCTAATTTCATTATCATCGGAGCACAGCGTAGCGGCACTACATATCTGTATAATTTACTGAAATTTCATCCTTCAGTTCTCCCCGCTTTCAGAAAGGAAGTTCATTTTTTCGACAAGAATTATCATAGAGGTCTTGCTTGGTATAAAGCCCACTTCCCCACCATTATTGAGAAAATTATTAACAACTCAACTAATAGCTGCAGAACAATAACTGGAGAAGCGTCTCCTTACTACCTGTTTCACCCTCACRCACCAGAAAGAATACGAGATCTATTACCAGAAGTAAAACTCATAGCTCTATTGAGAAATCCAACTGATAGAGCTTTTTCACACTATCATTTCGCTGTAGAAAAACAAGCTGAGTCTAGACCATTTCTTCAAGCAATTAAAGAGGAAAAAGAAATGCTTAAAAAGGAAACTGATAAAGTGATGAATGATCCACACCATCTTAGTTTCCTTCAYCAAATGCACTCTTATTTAACTAGAGGACTATATGCTGAACARTTGAGAGCCTGGTACAGATTATTCACTAAGCAGAAAATACATATAATCCTTAGCGAGGATCTGTTTGAAAATCCTMAATCAGTATTCAATAAACTATATAAATTTCTTAGTATCTCACAAATAGATATCACYCTCTCTCAAGAAAAAGTAAATAAGGTTAATTACGATAAGATGGATGCTGTCACTAGGAAACTTCTAACCAAATTCTACCGTCCCTTTAACAGAGATTTGGAAAAGCTAACAGGTATAAGCATTAACTGGGATTAAAGTAGCCTAACCTGAAGTTAATATTAAGGAGTACTAACTAATTTATAAGCGTGTAAAGTTGCCTTCATATAACCCAGAGTAGTAGATATAACTCATAATATCCTAGWCTTTAGCAGATCTCAGATAAGGAACCCCAAAAGTAATTCCAATTAACAAAACAATTATCGTAAGTAATGTTCTGCTTATAGTGCGAGAGAGCAAATAGGTTTTGTCATTGTAATAAAACTTCACATCGTGTACACCTTTAGGAATAGTAATAGATCTTAATACATGGTTCGTCTGATAGATTTGAGTTTCTTTATCATCGACTACAGCTTTCCAACCCGGTTCATAGTAATTCTCTGAAAGTACTAGTAAACCTCCATTATCACTTACTGTCTTAAGTATAATTTCATTCTCTGAATAATGAATTATCTCTACTTTGTCCTGACCTCCCATTTCCAATATTTTATCATCAAAACCTAACACTACCGCTTCTTTCCTAGGATTGAATCTTGGATTCAAAGTAGCTGCAAAAGATTCTTTGCGACTATCCACACTTATAATATTATGAACTATCCATGCACGAGGTAAAACAAGTCGATTTTCATAAATATTTGAGTTATTATCAGTTTTATGAAAAAAAGGTTCTAGGGATTGTCCTGATATAAGATACTTTACATTTAGCATATCAAGAATCGGTTTTCGAACTTTCAAAAGCTCATTTTTTTTCGATAAGGGTACTTTTGAATTCGGTTGACTTAAAATATTCAACCCACTACCATCCATTAGATCCTGATAGGTTCTGAGCTTAACAGGACGATAACCACTGATACTTGATATTCCAAAAAAACCGTACCAATTGGTGTTGTAACTGTCTAGTGGTAATACACGGTAAAGTGATTTGTCCTTTTTCAAAAAACGAATTTCATCACTTTTTTTATACTGTCTTGTGAGTGAAGTAGCAGATTTCAAATCGAGGAATTCCATATCTACTATCCCTAAATCTATTACAAATAACACGATGATGATCATTCCAAAAAKACGAGCATTTACTACCTTATTCCTTTTCAACAATAAAGCAGCGAGTGCGCCACCCATAGCGAGGAGGGAAAGCATCAGTCCCTTGTTGAAGAGATCTAATCTTGTAGCTTTTAATCGGACTAAGATAGATTTCGGTATTTCCTGCCCAGCCTTGCTGAACATTTCAGTTGATAAAAGTCCATCACCAATTAGTATCAAAAATAGAGAAACTCCCGATAATATACCTAATATGATCAGCATAGTTTTCACTAACTTGCTTGATTCTCCGTTCTGACTCCTCTCAGGTAAGTTCATCAGATTTTCCATGCCTTGAGCAGAAACAACACCTAGTGTAACGGGTAGGAGCGCATATATCATAGAGGGTACACGGAACTTATCAAACATGGGTGCCAGCTGGTACAACGGTTTGAAYATAAGAGGAAAATAATGYCCAAAACCTGTAATGATAATCAATATAGATACAACTMCMWYAKKARKWWTKAWWTTRWKYWWWSWAAASMAMMARMMAGRAAWTACAAGGATTATCATCAGAACACCAAGATAGTGAGTCGATTGAGTAAATGACATGTGTCCCCAATAGGCAGCAGATTTCAATCCCTTAGACGAAAAATTCTGCAGACCGTAGAAATATGGGTAGAGAAATGAGACTGACTCTTTTGGATGAAATGACCAYGCCGTCACATAGTCCCACTTTGCACCYTCGTCTACCTTCTCYGACTCATCGAGTACTGAAGGTGAGCCTCTAGTAGAATGACTTTGAAACTCGTAAATAGATAAATAAGGATCCAGAACCAGAAGTGCCATCAGAGACAGACTAGCGAAGAGTACTAATATCGTTTTCCCTTCTTTTTTTGTCTTCCATTTTCGATTGATCACTGCTCGTATCTGATCCCACATAAATAAAAATACAATTACCATCCAAGTGTAATAGACAATTTGTACATGTTTTGTCCACAGCTGCAGGGCACCTACCAATCCCAAGAAAAGGACACCCCTCCACGATGCTGATTTGGTGACATAACGATAAGCCAACATAATCCAAGGAATATAACAAATGGCATAAAGTTTGGCGGGATGACCAGCATTAATCAATCCAAAGTAGTAAGGTGATAGTGAAAAAGCTAATCCACCAAACAGACTTGGTAAAATAGAGATATCTATCCTTCGGAGGAAAAGAAACATACCAATCCCACCAAGAAACAGATAGAACAAATACCACAAACCTTGGTTAAAGAGGATAGGATCCAGTAGCAGTTTCATAGGATTTGAGGGCGTATAGATAAAACCACCATACGAGGGCATCCCCGAGAATAAATGAGGATACCACTGAGGAATATCCTCATTTACCTGTGAATATTCGCTAATCCAATTATTAATGGCGTGCCTTGAAACTATATCACCTGGCAAAGGGATCTCGTCATAAAACACCATTTCGTGTAAAAATAATAGCACTACAATAAACAGCATTACAATCGCTATTATAGTGTTAGTTGACTTCATAGATTGCGATGTAATGATGGGAGTCTGACTCTCTGAAAGAGGGATTTTACACCAGTAATTTCTTTCTTTCCGATAATTCCAGTTAATCTAAGAAGAATTACGAATGTAACTAAACCACTCAGACTAATGATTTGGCGTACGTCGGTAAACTCGGCCTGAAGAAAAATAACACCCGCGAACATAATAGCTGTAATAGAGAAAAGAGCAAACACTCTCTTCCAAGCCCAATCAAGACGAACAAAATTTTGGGAAATAATATAGACTAAGCCACTTAGCAAAGTGTAAGAGATCAGCGTAGCCCAAGCAGCACCCCAGATACCAAACTTCCTAATAAGAAAATAGTTCAATACCAGATTTATCACCATCCCGCTAACAGAAGACAAGGTGAGCCAAATCGTTTTGTCGGTTAAAACAGTTCCAGCCATAAAAAACTGTCTGAATCCATTTATCAGGTAAGCAAAGGCAACCACGGAAATGATAGGACTTCCGACTAAATACTCTTGACCAGCGAATACTCCTATCAACTCTTCAGAGAAGAAAGAAATTACCATAAATAAAAAGACCCCAACTGTAGAAAAATAAAACATAATATCTCTTAAATACTGTCTTGACTTTTCTCCAATTCCCATTTTGTACATCATTGGTATCCATCCTCTCTGCAGAGGCATGACAAGGATCATGTTGATAATCATCCCAAACTTATAGGCTATGTAATAAATTCCAATATCAGTTAACTCAATGTTAAAACTCTTCAAGAAGTACCGATCGGAAAAGGATAATACCGGCATCACCAGAGTAAAAAGGACAAATGGCAGCCCAAATCTTAACAGACGGACATATTCGGCTGGAGACGGCCAACTTATGTATTTTATAAAAATCGCAATACTAGCAACAAGAAAAATTGGCGCAGATACGATAACTTTGGCCATGAGAACTCCCTGAAGTTCAGTTCCCCGTAGTGCAACCAAGTAAACTGTTACCAAAAGTACTCCAACAAACTGAGACAATGAGAAAATAATATAACTCCCTGCCTTACCTTCGTATTGGAGCAGTGAGAGCAGGAACCGGAACCCGAAAGTAAAGAAAACATTCGTTAAGACAAGAAGGAGTAAGTAAGACTGATTATCTTCCAGGCCAAGAAAGGGAGCAGGGAATCTGTGGTTAAAGCCAATTAATCCGAGCAAAATGAAATTGACAACTAAGGTYCCAACGAARGCTGTAAATATCATTCTCCGCTTTCCTAATTTACCTTTTGAGGGGAGATTACGCCAAAGGGCATTATTCATACCGAGAGGAACAACTGTCAACATGAGAATCTCCACCATCTCAAGAAGAGCCAAAATTCCAACATCCGATAATGTTAAATAGTGCGTGTAAATTGGAATAAGGAGTACGGCAGCAACTTTATTGAGTACGCTCCCAAGCCCGTATACGGCTGTACTCTTCCCTAACTGCTTAATCGGTTCTCTAATCGGCATCAGTTACATTAAGCGCCTTTTGCAAAAGATTCCTCGTACGCAATAATACTTTCCTTCCAAAACTCCGTTTGATCGCTTCTCTCAGTTTTCCAGTGAAATACTCCCGATCCGTAGCAATGAGTCATAAACGGTTTATCATCGTACAGATAGAGTTCAAAATGTTTGGCTAGGTCKAGAAGTGAAGAATAACTTTCGTTCATTATTAGTCTATCATCGTCAGCATAGACTGCTTCAAACACAAGTGGGAGATAACTTTTTTCCCTCATGGATTCCACAATTTTTGATCCCGTGTCCGGCGAGCAGATACCAACTTTCCGTTCAAGTTTCTGGGCAAGTGACCTTAATCTGGCGTGTTTCCTCAATCTTTCCTTGCTGCAAACAGGACCAAGGCGCAATATTTTTCTGGCAAAGAAATTATAACTTCGCCTCAGTGCTCCCGGAAAAGGATACCAATCAGGATGTAAGTTTAGAAGTGATYCAGTTTCAGTAAAAAAGAAAACGGGGCTAGGGAAATCGTGAATCTTACCAAGCTTCCACGGAGGATAGGGTGCTCCTAATGCACTGAAATCATTTGATAATTCATTGCGGCAGATATCATCCCAACCAGGCTGGAAAACGTGGATGTCCGGATCAGTTATTAGAACGTAAGTGGCATCAAGATATTTCATCCCTATGTTTAATGCGGAGGCATGTGCGACGGATCTCTGTAATCCCTCGCCAGAGAAGGAGCGGATTTCAATATTAACATCCTCAGATATGACTGAAGGAAGTTCATCGTCCTTCCCATYTGAGTTGTCGATWACCAGAAATCTTAAGAGTTCTGGTCTCGCGGCTTTATCACACAGATTCTGCACCAAGTCTCTGATCAAAGCCGTTGAATACCAACTGACCGTGGTGATCTGAATCTCTCTTCTGGAGTTCAAAGTTATGACGTTAAGTTCCCTATGAGAATCTCGAATACAGATTATTTCGAAATTGCACTACGTCATCCAATACAGATATTTGAAAATTATCCTCTTCTGGTATTCCCCGACTTCGGTCAAGTTTGGGATCAACAAATCCCGACACGATCTTATCATCAAACGGTAATTTAAAACTTGAGAAAATTGAACGACAGGATTCGATGGAATTGCTAACAATATCCTCGTAACGATAATACATAACTTGAACATCGTATTTGTCAATAGCTTCAAGTGCACGCATATAGTAACTCATCCAAAGCTTGAGACCGATTTCAAGTGGCARCTCGTTCCGCAGGTACARRGATCGCGCAACACTGATCTCATTTCGAACAACCACTAGGATCCTGGTCTCTGTCAAGAATCCTAGTCCTTTCAACTCATTTAGCCAGAGGTTGAGCGTCAGGCAAGTTCTAGGATCTTTCCATCCCCAGTTCTGATGTTCGGTTGAGTATTTGGATAACAGCTGTTTCATCTTCCTTCTTAGTCTTCCAGTTGCCTTAACGTCCGGGATGTCTATAGAATATGATTTAACGTCGTAGTTATGATGTGATAAAATCCTATCATTCACTTTTCTGAAATCTAAGTTTTCGTAAAAACCCTTTGGGTTCTGCGGCAGAGGTTTCGGACGAAATGTCTTTTCAGATCCCATTAATACTCCATTCAAATGCAGTATGCCTGCCACAGTTGAAGTTCCACTCCGGTGCATTCCCACAACAGGTATGATCATCGATAATAACTTCCGGAAAAACCTACCCAACTCTCTTTTTTTACTAAGCCTCTCATAAGAGCTAAAAGAAAGCCAATTCCGTACCCAACAATTTGGATTGGAATAATAAGTGAAACCAGACATGCAGTAAACAAGCTATTTTGCCTTACTCCTACTGATGCAGAAATGAACAATAATAATCCAAACCCAGCTAACAAAATTGGGAGRAAAATATTTGGTGATACTGTGCTTCCTATTATTACCCCAATTCCTAAAACTGTTACTAATGATGGTATAACATGAATTGGCTCCAGCATTTCCTTGTCGATCTTACTCAAGTTCACCCTCGCCACTCCCCAGTTAAACACCTGTTTAAAAAATCGTAACAGTGAAGTTCTACGACGATGATAAACGATTGCATCGGATAAATAAGCTACCTTTGCTCCGCTTTTGATAATCCTGTGGCTCAGCTCGATATCCTGACCATGTCTAAGCCCTCCAAATCCTCCCACCTTTTTATACAGTTTTCTGGTMAWGCCCATATTGTGGCTTCGTGGATAGAACTTCGCTAATGGCTTGTCAGAATGACCTCTCATTCCACCTGTAGTAATAAATGAGGTCAWGGAAAAATCAATCGCTTTCTGAAGAGGTGTGAAATCATCTTTGGAGGCATCGGGACCGCCGCATGCATCAAATCCTGTCAAAGTGTATTCTTCATAAATCGTAGCTAACCAATCCTCTCTCGCTTCACAATCAGAATCTATAAAAACAAATAGCTCACCTCTCCCCTCCTCCATTCCAGCGTTCCTTGCTGCTCCCGGTCCTCTATTATCTTGAGATATATATCTTAGATCAAAATCTACTTCACTTGATTTATTACTAATTAATTCCTCACTRTTRTCTGTAGAACCGTCATCAACAATGATATGCTCAAACATATAGTGATTCAGTGATTGGTTGGCTATAGAATTGATAAGATGCTCTAGTTCATCAGCTCGGTTGAAGGTGGGTGTAATAATGCTGATAGTGGGAATATCGGGTGCCAAATTAATTCCTCATGACGAGAAATATGTTCGTGGAATCACTCGTCTTAATCTTCGATTACCTGATAACTCTGTTCTTCTCTAACCTTTTGTGTTCTGGCAATCATTTCTGCAATCAATCCAATAGAAAAGAACCACAATCCCAGGAAAAACAACATCGCTCCAAAGAGTATCAAAGTGAAATGTTTCTGGAAGGAATGTCCAACAGCTATCTTGAGAACCAATACGTATGTTTCAATTGCAAACGAAATTAAGATGCTTCCTAATCCAAATAGACCAAAGAAATGTAAAGGTCTCTGATCAAACTGGTCCAGGAAAAGAACAGAAAGCAGATCAAAAAAACCGTGGAAGAATCTGAARCCCCCATAYTTAGTTGTTCCGTATTTCCTTAGACGATGATTTACAACCACTTCTCCAATTTTAAAATTTCTCTGAGCCGCCAGAACCGGAGTATATCGATGCCGTCCACCATATACTTCTATAGACTTAACCACTTCCTTTCTGTAGATTTTCAATCCACAGTTAAAATCATGAATCTTTACTCCAGTTATCAACCTTGTTACAAGATTGAACATCTTTGACGGGAATCTTTTAGAAATGGGATCGTGCCGTTTTTTCTTCCAACCAGAAATAAGGTCATACCCTTTCTCCAGTTCAGTAATCAAGTTGGGAATTTCTGATGGATCATCTTGTAAATCAGCATCCATTGTAATAACGTAGTCACCAGAAGCCTTATCGAATCCTGCATTCAGCGCATTTGACTTCCCGGAGTTTTTCAGGAAACGAAGACTGACCACATGTTCATTCTGCAAGGCTTGATCTCTGATAAACTGTGCAGAGCCGTCAGTGCTTCCATCATCCACACAAATAATTTCATATTCGTAACYATTCCTGAGAACTGATGACAGTTCATCTAATAACTCCGGCAATGATTCAAGTTCATTATAAATGGGAACGATTATTGAGAGTTTTTGCATATCTAATTATTTCCCTAATTTTTTACAGTATTTTGAAGTTCTTCCGTATCTAATTCTTTTTGAATTTCATCCATATGTTCACGAACGACTTCGCTGTCACCTTCGAGCTCAAGTGAGCGACCAATGTAGTGTTTGGCTCTTTCTAGGGATCCCATCCTGAAATAAATCCACCCCATCGTATCCAAATAGGCAGCATTATCGGGTTCCAGCTCGATGGCACGTTTGGCCATATCGTGAGCTTCTTCTAATCTAATTCCCCTTTCAGCCAGAGCATAGCCAAAATTGTTAAGTGCTTGACTATCATCAGCATTACCTGCTAAGAGCTCTTTGTAAAGTCTTTCCAGATTTTCCCATTCTTCTAAATGATTAAGAACTGTTGCCAACAGATGTTTTGTTGATCGCGAATCTGGAGAAATATTTAGCGCAGTCTGTAAACTATTCTTAGCCAGGAAATAGTTTTTATCCATACTGTAGCTACTACCCAATAAATAATTAACAGAGAAGTCATTGGGGAATAGCTTTCTTGCTTGAAGGAGAATTCCGATAGCATCCAACGGTTTCTCTTGATTTATGTACGACAATGCCAAGTTTGTATAAGCAGCCATTTCCTCTGGATAGGATTCCTTAAACTCCTGAGAAAATGCTTCCATCGCCTGATAGTCTTYTTTTTGAAGCTTCGACAGACCAAGATAATAAAGCAGTTGAGAATCCCTATGACCTTGTAAATAAAGATCAGTCAAAATTGAATCAGCTTTCTGATACTCAGCATTTTCATAATATAGCACCGCAAGCACACTCAATGTCTCTGGATTACCATTGGATGTGAGAAAAATAACATTCTCAAGCCCATTGATCGCTTGTTCCAGTTTTCTTAGTATTACAGCGAGTTCACTATATTTTTCCCAATACCCTAGATTTTTAGGCTCTTGCTCAATTAAAATCTGATAGGTGTCAAAAGCAATTCTGAGATTTCCCATCTTTCCAGCCAAATCTGCTGATTTCGCCAGAGCAGATAAGTCTGAATTATCTTTGTCATAAATTGCTCTGAACTGTTCTAATGCTGATTGCTTATTTCCTTTTTGAAGTGATATATCAGCCATCATGTAACTGTATTCAGCATTCCCTGGATAGGTTGTTTTAAGCATCCAATAATGTTCTTCAGCTTTCTCATAATCTTTTTTCATTATATAAAACTGCCCTAACAGAATTCTCACATCTTCGTGTAGAGGATCTGAGGATAATGCTTGTAACAAAACTGCTTCAGCATTTTCTGATTTACCCAGATGGAGATAAGCTGTGGCAAGAGAAGTTAGGATATCGGGGGCACCAGGATCGTATCGAAGTGCATCTTGAAACTCTAAAACTGCCCGTGCATATTGACGCTGCATCATCAGGAATTCTCCATTCATGAAATGATCTAGTGCACGACTGTTTATTTCAGGAACCGTCTCTTCTTCGACGGTTTCAACTATATGTTCAGGTGCAGCAGGTTGATTTACTGTGCAACCTGACAGGATCAAAAAAGCTGCTATAAAAAGATGTATTACAGATTTATCTGTTTGGGTTTTCACAATTTCACGTCGGAAAAATTTATCTTTAGCCCTGTGATATGACAAGGGAATTTACGTATTTTCTCCCGTTCAGCATAACTTCTGGAGAAAAGATTTATGAAAATCACAATTTTAAGCCTGATTTTACTAATTAGTTCCCTTTTACCTCAAAGTGTTGAGGTATTCAGTCAAAGAAGGGAGACTATTCTCCAACAGCTTCATGGTCATTCAGCAATGATACTGTTCACTGCCAGTATCCATATGAGAAATGGAGATGTTGGATTCGATTTCCGTCCAGATAGTGATTATTGGTATCTGACTGGTCACGATGAACCAGGTGGAATCTTAATGATGATATCTAAAGACTTACTTAGTGYAACTAATTTGGATTCAAACAACGAAATTCTCTTCGTACTGCCTAGAAATCCAAAAATAGAAGTTTGGACTGGAAGACGGCTGGGAATCGAAGGTGTAAAGCGAGAATTGGGTTTTAATTCGTCTGAACCTGTAGATTCATTCGAAGTTCGTTTGAAAAATCTATTACCAAGTATCGACACACTTTAYACCAATATYACTTCTCCAAACCGATCTGGTATACCAGTCATTATTACTGATATTCTTGACAATTATGATCTAACAAACATTGAACAAAAAAGTGTCGGTGACTTCACTCATTCCATGAGGCATGTTAAAACTGACGAAGAAGTGATGTTTCTTCAGAAAGCTATCGATATTACCGGTGAGGCATTAAAAGAGGCAATGATGTTAACTAAACCGGGCCTAAAGGAGAATAATATCGAAGCTGCCATCGAGTTCATTTATAGGGATTTTGGATGTGAACGCCCCGGCTTCCCTTCAATTATAGGATCAGGTCCGAATAGTACTATTCTTCATTACATTAAGAATAATCGAATGATGGAAGAAGGAGATCTCCTTCTCATGGATGTGGGAGCAGAATACAATATGTACACTGCAGATATTTCACGTACTATCCCGGTTAATGGGCGGTATAGTGAACCACAAGCTGAACTGTACTCTTATGTTCTCGAAGCTCAACAGACAGTTTTTGATTCAGTTCGAGTGGGCATGACAATAAAGGATCTTAATATGATTGGGAAAGAATATCTGTCAGAGAGAGGATTTGGTAAGTATTTCATCCACGGTATTGGACATTGGCTTGGACTTGATGTTCACGATGTTGGGGGTCGCCAAACTGCAATAAAAACAGGTTCTGTATTCACCATTGAACCAGGTATTTACATATCCGAAGATGATACAACCGCAGATGAACGCTACCGAGGTATCGGTATTAGAATTGAAGATGTCGTTTTGATGACGGAAGATGGTCCWGTGTGGTTATCAAAAARAATACCAAAGAAAATTAAAGAAATCGAAAGAATAATGCGGCGTAAAGCAAAACGAATCAGGTAGAACCTTTTTCAGGTAGTCCTATATCATTTCCACCTTTACGCTTTACTTCATACATAGCTTCGTCAGCAACTGTAATTAGATCTCTCAAATTCTCTCCATCAGAGGGAAACTCGGCTGCTCCAGCACTTATTGTCATTCGTTCAGTTATACCATCCTCTTTGAATTCATARCTTGCGACACTATCAACAGTCCGCTTCATAGTCTGCATAGTAGTATCTTTATGAGCATTGATTAATATCACTGCAAACTCTTCTCCTCCATACCGAGCTACAATATCAATTGCTCGAACGCTCTCCTTCAATAATTTCGCAGTTGTTTTAAGAACATAATCTCCATAGAGGTGGCCGTAAGTGTCGTTAATCCTCTTAAATTTATCTAGATCTAGTATCATAAGCACAATCGACTCACTATATCGTTTCGCACGCTGAAGCTCATCTTCAAAACGCTCAACGAAGACACGATGATTAAATAGTCCAGTGAGGCCATCCCTTGAAGCAGTTTCTCGAATATTACCAAAAGTATCCCACCAATCAATGAGTACACCCAATTCACTGGCAACAATTTCAAGCAACTCACAGCTAGATTCATCAAAATGTGAGGATGTGAAGCTTTCCAACACTAAAGCGCCCTGAATTCCATGCTGATTATTAATTGGTACAGCGATATATGACTGAAAATTGAATTCGTCAATGTCTCCAACGGTAAATCTTCCTGCTGTAGAGACTTCATCCCGAGAATTAATAACCAGCGTTTCTTGGCTCGATAATACTTTTTCTAAGTGCGTTGCGGAATACATTATATCATCTCCGACCCCATAATCCATGGTAAATCCGGAATTTCCTACAATCACAGCTTTACCTGAATAGCTGTGATCTAATAAAACAATGGAAAGCTTATCAAACGAAAACTCTGCTTCACAAAACTGTACGATTGAAGATAGCATCTCTTCTTTGGATCGGGTAAGATCGAGATCTCCAACCAATTTGCGAAAACTCTGTTCAAATTTGTTTATTGCAAAAAGTTTCGCACGACCTGTTAAAAGACTAAGAGTGCTTCCGATTTGATTAGCATGATTATCTAACAAAATTTTATCGCGATTTGCTAGCTCATCGAATCTATCAGCATGAACAGCTAATAGTCCTTTTATGGTGCCTTCAAATTGAATGGGGACTGTAAGCAGTGCTCCCTGAGAAAGTTGAGGTTCAGAAACATTTATGAATATCTCATACAGGCTGTCTTCATCTCCCGGTAGTAATAYARTGGTCGCTGAAGAAGACAATATTTCTCGAATATTTTCATCATCGGGATCGAGTGCTTCTATAAATTGGGARGTTTCACCCGTTTCTCTTCTTAAAACCAGTTCAGTTCCTGTGAGATTAGCCAGGTATATTCCAGATGTAAAGTTTGGATAGACGTTTTCCAGAAAATCAGTGGCATTACCCAACAAATCCTCAATTAGATCTTCGTCATCTCGTTGAATAGCACTCAATGGATCCGATGAGATGGTTGATTTGGAATTAGTGTCGTGAATTCTTTTTTCTACTTGAGTAAGTTTTCGAGAAGGCTGAAGAGATTGATAGAAGAGTACTCCTACGAGTAATATCAGTAAAATTCGTAAACNNCCKAAWMAWGNRTAYYTKSMGGCRCANNATMARSMRRRMGAWYWANNNRTAGAMTGWGAMCSMAWMGNAYANCKTMAAAATGMRTAGGTGGTGAAAKYRTCNWRWWAKKYRMTWSYTANWASKCAMRCATANTAAYTTWANNACCAAGGTGAAAAAATAAAAGGAGAGTCGAGAGAACTAAGACTATTTTCCGCTTACTTGCCTTATTTGGTTCTCWGGTATTTGAGGATGAGTAGCGATTATTGGCAATTGATTCGAGGAAGAATCTGCTCGAGAACCTGCAGCGAGAGAACTGGCTGAGGAGTGAGACTGCGGGAATGGATCTTCCTCTTGAGGTATTACTTCGCGAGTAAGTAACGAAGGTGTATCCCCAATCGCTGRAAAATTATCATTACCTCCCGTAAAGAAGCTAACAGAGATAAACAATATAGCAACTAATGCAGCTACAGATGCAACTGCATATCTGGGTTTTAGTCCTAAACTCTCTACAGGTGCTATTCTTCTTCTATTAGTTTCTTTGCGGGATTGTTCTCGAATGATACGATTTTGAAGACGATTCCCAAAATCAGCAGAAACAGTCAACGAAGGTAACTTCTTCATGGAAGATACAACGTCTAACGTTCCTTGGAACATGACTCGACAGGAACTACATGTTTCCAAATGATGATTAAAACGGTTGATATCTTTAATAGAGAGTTCTTTATCTATATGAAGGGATATTGAATCCCGAAACTTGTAGCAATTCATCAAATTTATGTTCTCCTTGTTTCATTTACATGCCTCAGCTCTTCTTGGAGCTGTAATCTAGCACGGTTTATCCGTGACTTAACTGTTCCTAGCGGAACGTTGAGTATATTACTGATCTCTTCGTAGGAAAGTTCCTGAATATCTCGAAGAATCACAGCAGTCCTAAAATGAAGAGGAAGAGTCATCATAGCTCTTTGAATTTGAGTTTCGTTGAATTGAACTTCTATCTCTTCATTAGTCCTGTCTTCGTCAGGTACATCCCAGTTTTGCCCTTCCAAACCCATTTGACTTATGAGTTTCTGTGGTCTGCGTTTTCTCTTACGCAATTCGGTCTTTGCCAAATTTGATGCAATTGTATAAATCCATGTTGAAAACTTCGCAATATTTCGATAGTAATGTTTGTGAGTATAAAGTTTCATTAGAGTATCTTGTACAACATCTTCAGCATCTTCCCTATCACCAAAAAAGCGGAAAGTGAAGTTTATTAATCGATCTTGATATCGATTAACCAGTTCAATGTAGGAATATTCATCACCTCCCTGGAAGCGACTGATGAGTTCTTCATCGCTGTATAATTTATCAGWCATTTCCTTCGACAATTTTGTGGAAGAGGGAAATGAGGATTCTGTCATACTCTGAAGCACTGTTTTTTACGTCTTTATCTGCATTAAGTAAAAGCCTGAAAATAGATTTTATCTCATCCTTACTGTACAATGCCTGATACTGAGGCATTTTCTTTCTTACTGAATTTGATAACCAAAGTTCCCTATATCCAGTTTCCCTACCGTTTTTACTGAAATTTCTGAAATTTATTTCCTGAAAAAGTGTGGTTATGTACCCAATCAAAGCAGATAACTGCATACCTCCTTCTAATAACTTACCTCCAATATTATAAACTTTTTTATGGTCTCTGCTACCAATTGCATCTTGAAGGTCAGCAGGAGAGTAGTTTCGATTCCATCCAGCGTAGCGTAATATATCCTCATCATCGACACTACTTCCATTCTCGACACCGAGGCTGATTTTCTCTATCTCATTTGCAGCATGATAAACAGTGTCTCCTGCGAGTTCCTGAAGACGTTCAACTGCTCGATCAGTCGCTTTTAACCCTGCCTGCTTAAAGAGAAACTTTATCCATCCATTCATCTTATAATCTAACGGTGGAGACGAGTAAATAAGTCCGACAGTATCAGCTAACGATTTGTTGAGTTTTTTGCTGCTGTCAATTTCATCTACGATGAGAATCAGATAATTATCCGAGTTGGGAGACTTGCAATAATCCAAAAGATCAGTCTGTGCTTTACCTTTGAATACTGAAGGATTCCTTATTACAAATAAAATGGGTTCCGGAAACATAGGAATAGTTTGTAAATCATTTAGAATTCCTGATGTTTCACCAGAGGTAGGAATTAATGAAACCTTTGATATCGCTCCATATTTTGTTTTCAAAGCTTTCTCCACTCCTTGTACAAAATAATCCTGCAGATAAAAATCATTCCCATTTAGAAAATAGACAGGATTCACTTCACCTGTTTGAACTCTCTTTATTTCATCACGATAAGCTAGTTTCATATCATCACTGTTTTTTATTTTTGCTCAACAACGAAAATAATATTACAGCTAAGGTAGCAAAAAGAAAACCCGGTACAAGAGAATATATTTTTATATCCACAAAATTATCCCAGATAATTATAGTCAGAAAACCAACGACCATCCCCGCTAACACTCCATTTCGGGTAGTCCTTTCCCACCAAAGAGTAAGAATCAGCGCCGGGCCGAACGCCGCTCCCAATGCACCCCACGCAAATAGTACCTTGTCAAAAATGGATTTCGGAAGCTGAGAAAGGAATATGGCTGCAACGCCGATGATGAGGGTCACTATTCTGGATAATTTTACAAGATCAGCTTGTTTCGCCTTAGGGTTGATGCTCTGGTGATACACATCCTCAGATATAGCTGATGTGGTTACCAATAGTTGAGAATCTGCCGTGGACATCATAGCAGCCAATGCACCGCAGATCAATATTCCGGCGAACCACGATGGGAACATCTCTTTGGCAAGTTGRGGCATCATCAACTCCGGATCGGTAAAGTAGTYAGGACCGAAGTGCGCYAGTGCAACAATCCCCATYAAAACTGCACCGCCATACGCCAATACCGCCCAACTGATWGCTATTGATCTCGCCTTTGTAATATCACCGACTGAACGAATACTCATATACCTCGCCAGCAGATGAGGCTGACCGGCATAGCCAAAGCCCACACCAAAACCGCCCAGGATTCCGGCTATAAGCGTCCAGCCGGTTCTACCTCCGGTTGGATTTAGCAGTAGAGCAGCTTCACCAGCAGAAGTCTCCTTTGCAATAGTTTCAGTCAACCCTTCCCAGCCGCCTAAAACAGATAGTGTAACCAGTGGTAGGGCTACAAGGGTAATGAGCATAATCCAYCCTTGAATGAAATCGGTCCAGGCGACAGCAAGAAAACCACCCATGAAAGTGTAAAAGACTATAATAGAAGCACCAACCAAAACTCCACTCATCTCCGGCCAACCAAACGTCTGACTTAATGCTTTGCCGGCAGCATCAAACTGAGCTGCAATATAGAAAGCGAAACAAAACGTGATGATTCCTGCAGCTACAGAACGGAGCAGAGGATCCTTTTTCCTGAACTTYAATTCTAGAAATCGTGGTAAAGTGAGAGCACCCAATTCTTCTGTCTGCTGGCGAAGTTTCTTCGCCACAAGGAACCAAGAAGCTATGATACCTAACACTCCTCCAATTGCTGTCCAAAGTGCCGGCTCTAATTTTACTCCACTAGGATCTCCAAATCCTGTGGCGTAGGCAAGACCTGTAAGTCCAAGGAGCATCCAAGCGCTTTCACCAGAAGCACGCTCAGAAAATGCAACAACCCACGGTCCGAGCTTTCTTCCCGCAAGGAGGTAGTCTGGTAGAGTTTTCGTTAAGCGTGAAGTATATAATCCGACGATCAGGATTATCACAAGGTATACAACAAAACCTACAGCTACAGCATCCATATCAGATCAGAAAGGAAATTATTCCCATGGTTAGGCAATAGAATCCCAGCCAATGTAATTTTCCTCTCATGAGGAATTTTCTTAAAATCTGAAGCGCGCCGATGCCAACCACAAACGCTGCCAGTGCTCCTGTGATCATGATCAGAATGTTATCGCTTGCCACTACTTCAGTTGATAGGTCTTTAAGCAAAAGAATCCCGGAACCAAGAATAGCTGGAATGGCGAGAAAAAAAGAAAAGCGAAATGCTTCCTTAGATTCAATTCCCATGAGCCTGGCAGAACTGATGGTCATTCCGGAGCGAGAAATTCCAGCTAAGAGTGCTGCAGCTTGTGCGAATCCGAGAATGATTGCTTTTGTGCTGTTCATTTTTAAGGAAATACTGGTGGCGAATCTCATTAGGAACAGGAACAACGCGGAAACAAAAAAACCAGCTCCCACAGAAGGAAGGTATTCCGACAAAGCTGAAATTTCACTCTTCATAGTCAGGCCAAAAAATGCTGCAGGCAGCGTCCCAATAAACACAAAAAGAATCAAGCGCTGATTTTGTGGTGAAGTCAAATTCATTATGACATCTCGTAATTCTTTACCTAATACGACAAAAATGCTCAATAGAGTCCCCAAATGGACAGCTATTTCGAAATTGACACCCGGTTGACTTACGTTCATGATCTGCTGTGCCACCGCTAAGTGACCGGAACTGCTGACCGGAAGGAACTCAGTTATTCCTTGTAGTATGCCTAGGAGTATGCTGTCGCCAATCGTCATTGTTGTGTGAAATTTATCTGGTGGATCGTCTTACTACCAAGAAGATTAACTACTTTCGACCTAAGAAGCAGATAATTCTTCCGGCAGCATCTCCATCCCGACGGAATGAATGAAACTTTTGCTCTGAACAAAATGTACATCGCCCATCCAAAGATATATTTTCTGCAGATAATCCTGAAGATATTAACTTCGCCTTTACAAAACCCGGCAGATCGARATAAGATTGTTCTTTGTTCTTTTTACGAAGGAATACATCAGAAAAATAAGTTGAAACATCCCCTCGAATCTCGTAGCAGCAAGGTCCTATGGATGGGCCCAGCACAGCTTCCATCTGATTAGGAGCCGCATTAAATTGACTTACCATCTTCGAAATTCCCTCTTCAATAATACCTGCTGATGCACCGCGCCATCCTGCGTGAAAGAGCCCTATTGTTCCACTGTCTTTACAATGGACAAACAGTGGAACGCAGTCTGCTACTTGAATAGTGAGTACTACTTCAGTTGTTTTCGTTATTAATCCATCTCCTTCGCCAACATGACCCGCTGTATCTACCACGTTCACAATGGAAGAATGGATTTGATGACCGTACGCTAATGTATTAGTTGGAAATTCTGCTAGTTCGGCCAGACGATTTCTTTCATCCGCAATATTGCCTTTACCTGTCCCATGAAACATGCCAAAAACAGCTTTGATTTCACTATCGCTAAGTGAGTGGGAGAGATCGAATAGTCTGGCTTCGTTGCTTGGAGGAGACACTAAAAAGCTAAGGTGCAGACGGTTTGAAGGTGACTAAAGAATCTGCAATGAATTCCGCCACAGTTTCAAAGTTTCCGCGATGGTACTTAAGAACAGTACTGGCACTGTTGACTTTGAGAGATTGCTCAGTAAAAGAGTGAATTCTCGAAGTTCCTCGATAAAATTGAGGGCTCTCAAACGATGCCAATAATTCAATTCTGTTGGGTTTGCTCCCTATATTTGCTGAAAGGAACTCCATTGCATCATATCCAGCCAATGCCATTAGAAATTCCCTTCGAGAAGTGAAATCATCCTGAGAAATTGATAACTGTTTCTGAGAATCTTTATGCTGGGGTTCTACCAGGTTTGAGACAACTATCATTCCATCAACATTCTGAGAAATCAAGTCATCGCTCAACTCTAAAGGATCATACCAACTTCCGTTTCCGATAAGCTGAGTCTCGAGCAAAAGCGCTGTAAACTGAGATGCAATATATTGGATATCACCTGTATGTATAGGTAAATAGACTGCATCGATTGATGACAAAACTATTTTTGTGGAATCCACATCTTCATCTTCTTCAATGGCAACTTCTTCGGGGAAAAAATCAATCTCTGCGATATTAAAAGTACTGTCTAAAGTATCCAAGACAGCATGTATGATTACAACCTCGGTGTCAGGAATTGCTAATTCGAAGGCGRCTTTCCTAAGGCTACGTAGTTGAACACCGATATCTATTGGAATTCCTCTGTACCATTCAACAGCTGCTATTTCAGCCCCGAGAGCATCCGCCTGTTCCAGAAATCCATCAGTCAACTCTTTTCCAAATCGGTCTTGCGGTGCTACAACAGCTATCGTTGCTGCATTGAGTTCACCCACTGCGTATTCGGCAGCATAACGTCCCTGCTGAAACAGAGTGCTGTTAAGCTGCAAAACATTATCTCCGGCGTTAGTTAGACCCATCCGGGACGCGGTGGGGAGCATCAGAAGAATTTTCATCTGTGCGGCTGCAGCAGAAGCTGATATGGATCCGGATGTGGAAAGGGGTCCCAAAATGGCAACGATATTAGGATTCGCAGACAGAATTTKAACAGATTCTGTCGTCTTCAATTCATCACCTTCRTTATCAACCACTTCCAGCACAAGACTATAGTTATCATCGCTGAATCTTTTAGCAGCTTCCTGAATTCCCTTCAGATAAGCACGACCTTCAGRTCCAGACGGACCGCTAAGAGGCGCAATTACCCCAATCATGACTAATTCAAGCGGTTGACCATATGTTCGAATTCTAAGTTTTTCGTAAACGGAGTCGAAATGTGAAGGAAGAGTTTCTCGATTTAGTCGAAAGAGTACCAACGCTGCGCCATCAGGATCACCTGAATGGAGGAGTCCGCTAGCGATCATTAAATTCAAAATGGATCGGTTAACAGGATTGGATTCAGTGACAAGCAGACCTTTAACTTCATCCTGATTAAGAAACCCTTTGGACAGTTGAATCAATTTTCCATCTATCAATTTTTTTAAAACCGGATCATCTGAGATTTCACGGGAATAGAGCCAATACCTGGCAGCAGATTGATACCAATTTTCTGATAAAGAAATATCTCCAAAAACAGAGTAAACATCATCAGTGTAAGAACTGCCGGGAAACTGCTCTATAAAGATCCTTCCCACTTCAGCTGCATCTTCGTACTTCCCGATATGATAATATGACTTCATTGTCATTAGCTTACTGGCGGACAGCTGAGAATTTATATCAAGCGAATAATCAGATAATCTCCGAAATGCATCTAGTGAACTGTAGTACCGGCCTGAGTTATAATGATTCACTGCTCTATCAAATTGCCGTTTGGAAGTAGCCGTGGTTGGAACTGATTTTTTATTTCGAATACTCCTATTCTTAAATTGGGAAAAAGCATCTTCATGCATAATGAGAATTAAAAGAATAAATATAATTAGGAGTCGAAAAGAACTATTTTGCCAGGCTGGCAACATTAAGAAATACA
Organism: Fidelibacterota bacterium; assembly: GCA_002402135.1. Classification (GTDB taxonomy): domain Bacteria; phylum Fidelibacterota; class Marinisomatia; order Marinisomatales; family UBA2128; genus UBA2128. The sequence goes on from NVVH01000014.1 coordinate 26,155, forward strand.
GTTAATTTTACTCTACTGTTACGCTTTTTGCCAAATTGCGAGGTTGGTCTACATCACATCCTCGAATGACAGCCATATGGTAAGCCAGAAGCTGAAGAGGAATAGTCGCGAGAATTGGGAATACAACCTKATGAACTCGAGGAATTTCGATGATATGATCTGCGAGTTTTTTGAGCTCATTTTCAGGTCGATCTGTTACTGCAATAATTCTACCCTTCCGAGCCTTGACTTCCTGCATATTGGCTAGCACTTTTTCGTAGGTTTGGTCATGAGGTGCTAAAATAACAACCGGCATCTTTTCATCTATAAGCGCAATGGGACCGTGCTTCATTTCAGCTGCAGGGTATCCTTCRGCGTGGATATAGGATATTTCCTTTAATTTGAGTGCTCCTTCCAAGGCAGAAGGGAAATTGAGGCCTCTTCCCAGATAGAGAAAATTGTTGACTCCTGTGTATTTTTGAGCAATTTTATATATTTCATTTGAGCGATCCAGAAGGGTCTGAACATGCTTGCCAATATTGAGAAGCGCGTCACTAACTCCTTTTGCTTCAGCTAAAGAGAGTCCTTTCTGACGGCCAAACTGCAAGGCCATTAAAATAAATACTGCGATTTGCGACGTAAATGCTTTGGTAGAAGCGACACCTATCTCTGGGCCRGCATGAGTGTATATTCCACAATCGGTCTCTCTGGCTAAGGTGCTGCCTACCACGTTGCAAATTCCGACTGTCAAAGCACCTGCTTCTTTTGCCTTTCGAACAGAAGCCAGAGTATCGGCAGTTTCACCAGACTGACTGACAGCAATCACTACCGTCTCAGGATTAATCAACACCTTGCGATAGCGGAATTCTGAAGCGTACTCAACTTTTACGTTCATATCTGCATATTCCTCGAGGAGATAGGCTCCTATAAGGCCGGCGTGCCAAGATGTACCACACGCTGTAATATAGCACATTTTTGTACTTTCGATATGGCTGATATAATCTGCTAAGCCACCTAGGTGAGCGCGATAACCATCCTTCTGAAGCCTTCCACGAAGTGTGTCTGTAATGGTATGTGCCTGCTCGTGAATCTCCTTCAGCATGAAGTGGTCGAAACCTTCTTTCTCGATGGCTTCGATGTTAAACTCGATCCTTTCAACCTCTTTTGTTACAATGTGATTTTCAGCAATTCTTTTTATGTTGTGTCCATCCCTAGTGATAATCGCCATATCGCCATCATCCAGGTAGATTACATTCCGGGTATGTTCGATAATAGGCGATGCGTCTGAAGCCACAAAATATTCGCCTTCTCCCACTCCCAGAACGAGTGGACTGCCCATTCTCGCCAAAACGAGTTTATCAGGCTCCGACGCACTTATAACAGCTATTCCATACGCCCCCACAACCTCTGAAAGTGCTGCCTGAACAGCATCCTCCAGGGAAATATTACTATCTTTATAAATATCGCCAATCAACTGCACCAGAACCTCTGAATCTGTTTCTGTTCTGAAGATAATCCCATTATCTGAGAGAACTTGCCGAAGGGTATCATGGTTTTCAATAATTCCATTGTGCACCAACCCCACTTTTCCTGAATCGTCCAAGTGAGGATGAGCATTTACATCATTTGGCTCACCATGGGTAGCCCAGCGAGTATGACCAATGCCAATTGAACCTCGTATAGGCGAATCCTCGACAAGAGCGCAAAGTGTACTTACTTTCCCCTTTTTCTTCACCACGTTCACACTCTCATCATCAACTGTCGCTATACCTGCGGAATCGTAGCCTCTATATTCCAGTCTGCGAAGCCCGTTCAAYAAAATAGGGACTGAATCCTTGTTACCAATATATCCTACTATTCCGCACATTCTAATTCTCCTTCCAGTTAAAAGTCTACTCCCACTCAATCGTACTGGGTGGTTTGGAACTGATATCATAGACAACCCTGTTCACACCTTTTATGGMGTTTACGATTTTACTGGACACTTCCGCCAAAACATCATGAGGCATACGAAACCAGTCTGCCGTCATACCGTCGTGGCTTGTAACAGCCCTCAAGGAGATCAAGCTGGCATAGGTTCTTTGATCGCCCATGACCCCTACAGTTTTCACAGGGACAAGGACAGCAAATGCCTGCCAGATGTCGTCATATATCCCGTTGTCTYTCAGCGCCTGAATGAAAATGTCATCTGCCTCCTGTAAAATTTCAATTCGCTCCGGGGTAATTTCACCCATAATTCTCACTGCCAATCCCGGACCGGGAAATGGATGTCTACCTAATATTTCCGCTGGAATCCCCAATTCTCGTCCTACTTGACGCACTTCATCCTTAAAAAGTTCCCTTAGAGGCTCCACCAACTCAAAATCCATCTCCTCAGGAAGTCCGCCCACATTGTGATGGGATTTGATTACATCGGCTGTACCGAGGATTCCACCGCTCTCTATCACATCGGGATAAAGAGTCCCTTGTGCAAGGAATTCAGCAGGCTGACCTGACTTKGCTACATCCTCGAAAGCACGGATAAACTGCTCACCGATAATGCTTCGTTTTTCCTCGGGATCTGTCACACCGCTGAGTTTTTCCAGAAATTGACCTGAATAGTTGTGATATTCGATTTCTAACCCCAATGCGGGCTGGAGAGTGCCCACAATAAAATCACCTTCGTTTTTTCGGATAAGTCCGTGATCGATGAAGACGGATCGCAGACGRTCACCGATGGCAGAGTGAAGGAGYTTTGCCACTACKGAAGAATCGACTCCACCGCTGACTCCGCACAATACATTTCTGTCGCCAACCTGCTCTTKAATCTTTTCTATGGTTTCGTTAACGAAAGAAGCCGGTTTCCAATCACCTGAACAATGAGCCTCTGTGAAGAGGAAATTTCTTAATATCCTTTTCCCTTCTTCTGTGTGTATTACTTCCGGATGAAACTGTGTACCAAAAAGAGGACGATCCTTGTGCTCCACCACAGCGACGATGCCGTTGGAAGATTTTGCCGAGATGTTCCAATCATTTGGTACTGAATCCACTTCATCTCCATGACTCATCCAAACCTGTGAATCATCTGAAACTTGTGCCAAAAGCCGGCTGTCGGGTTCGTGGTGAATCTTAGCAAATCCATATTCACCAATACCGTTGGAATGGACCTTTCCTCCGAAGTGATTCATCATAAGCTGAAGTCCGTAACAGATTCCCAGAACCGGTATATCCAGATCAAGGATTCCGTCATCAAATTCCGGGGCGTCATCGCCATAGACACTTGAGGGTCCACCAGACAGAATGATGGCTGCCGGTTTRATTTGATTTACCTCACTTAGGCTGACAGAGTGATGAACAATCTGYGAAAATACATTCTGTTCACGTATTCTCCGGGCAATCAATTGAGTGTACTGAGAGCCAAAATCAAGTATGAAGACTGTCTCTCTAGACGCTTCCATTATCGAAGACCTTCCAAGAGGCCAAATTAGTCAAAGATTCATTGTGAGTCAAATTGAAGTGAAGAGGTGTTACTGACACATAATTTCYTTTGAGAGCTACGTCATCAACATCATGGTCTTTATCCTTCCGCACGAGAAAACCGTCCATCCAGTAGTACGTCCGTTTCCGGGGATCTGTCCTGCGAACAAATGTCTCTTCGTAATAACTTCGACCCTGCCTTGTGAGCATGATACCCTTCACTTCATCTTCAGGCACTGCAGGTACATTGATGTTGAGTGCTATACCTTTTTCCAGACCACTCTTAAGCACTTTGATGGCAAACTGACGGGCGATCTTACCTGCATAGGTGAAATCATCGAAGGTCCATGAATCCAATGAAATGGCAATGGAGGGAATCCCAAGTATAACACCTTCCGTYGCGGCGGAGACAGTCCCTGAATACATTAAACTCATTCCCACATTAGCGCCGTGATTAATACCCGAAAGGATAAGATCAGGCGTACGATCCAGCAAGGCTCGGACAGCCAGTTTTACACAGTCAGCCGGAGTGCCGCCAACGGCAAATCCTGTYACTCCATCTTCTTCCGGAAATTCCCGAATCCGAATGGGGTCTGAMAGAGTTATGGCATGGCCAACAGCACTTTTTTCCGTCTCAGGAGCTATGACGATAACACGGCCTAAATCCGACACAATTTTCCGGAGTTCTGCGATGCCTCTGGAAGCGACGCCGTCGTCATTGGTGACAAGTATGAGTGGTTCAGGCATTGGCAAATTTAATGACTTGGATAAGAACCTCTTTCATTTCACTTCGGGTGACAATGTGATCTATGAATCCTTTCTCAAGTACAAATTCAGCCCTTTGGAATCCCTCAGGCAAATCCTGGCCAATCGTCTGCTTAATGACGCGCGGACCTGCAAATCCGATCAATGCACCGGGTTCAGCCAGAATGAAATCGCCAAGCATACCGTAGCTAGCAGTCACTCCGCCGGTGGTAGGATCTGTCAGGATGGAGATGTGGAGCCCCCCTGCTTCCGCCAGTCTCGCCAGTTTCGCAGAGATCTTAGSCATYTGCATWAGWGAKAAAATACCTTCCTGCATTCTGGCACCGCCKGAAGCMGCGATAGTGATGAGCGGTAAAGATTCAGCTATGGCATACTTAATAGCCCGGGAGAGTTTCTCTCCGACAACGGACCCCATGCTGCCGCCGATAAATGAAAAGTCCATAATTGCCAAGATAACCTGTTGACCTCCCATCTTACCTGTGATTGTCCTCAGGACATCCTTCTGTCCKGTTTTCTCCTGAGCTGCCGCAATCTGATCGGTATATTTCTTCTTGGCAGTGAATTGGAGTGGATCCCCGGAGATCATCCCGGCATCCCTTTCTTCGTATATACCACCATCCAAAAGAAGGTTAACATAATCTTGAGGCTTGATCCGAAAATGGTAGTCACATTTCTGGCATACCCACAGTACTTTTGCCAATTCCTGTCGAAAAAGGATATCACYACAGCTTGGGCATTTTTCCCACAGACCATCGGGGATGGAACGGCGCTCTGTCGTCTGAAGTTTTTCCTTCTCTCTCTTGAACCACGCTGGCATATCAGGCCAATTTCACCAATTTAGAAGACATTTCCAATAATCGTTAAATGTTATACGTTAGATGATAGACGTTATACGTTTTAGGTTAATTAATTATGCCACTAATTTCCCAACTTAAATACCGACATATAATCCGGCTCCAATTTATAGAAGTCGCGTTTTACGAGATCATCATAACGATCACAGGCGAGCTTTCCCACGTGCAGTGCTGACGGTTTTGCTTGCAGAGCCGAAGTGCTCAGTTGCGACAAGGGTTCATTACACCCGTAATGCAGAATATCAGTCCCTTCCGGAAGAGATTCCAGGTGTTCCGCTACCGTCTTTACTTCCGGCTTTCCCTCGGGAATGACAGCTGACGTTTCAACCCGAAAATCTTGTCCGTAGGCGATATCTTTGTGTGAGTGTAGGAGACAGCGGACAGTCCCAAGTTTCGGCTTTGAACCGAAGCACATTGCCAGTAGAGTCGAGACTGGGACCAGTGGAATATCCGCACTAAAAGCCAATCCTTTGGCATAACTCAATCCAATACGTAATCCTGTGAAGGAGCCGGGACCGATAGACACTGCAATTCCGTCTAATTTCCCCAGTTTAAGATTGGTGGCTTCACGTAGTTCCTCGAAGAAGAGGGGCAGCTTTTCGGCGTGCTCACGGTACAGCGTTTTTTCTCTGATTTCAACAAGTTCGCCTTGCCGAAAAAGGGCAATTCCGCAGACAGGCGTGGCAGTCTCAATAGCGAGAATATTCACTTTAATGGCTTTTCCACAGTTATCCGTCGTTCTGTATGAGAAACGACCTCAAAATGTACTTTGATAGAATCTTCCGGGATGACTTCGGGATAGCGGTCAGCCCACTCAATTACCGTAACTCCATCTCCGAACAAATAGTGTTCAATTCCGAGGGCAACAACTTCCGAGGCTGATTCAATTCTATAGAAATCGAGATGATATAAAGGCAGCCTGCCATCGAACTCATTAACAAGCTTGAAGGTGGGCGACACTACATTCACCGTTATATCAAGACCTACCGCTAAACCCTGGACAAAAGTGGTCTTTCCGCTGCCGAGATCTCCAGAGAGGGCTAAGACATCGCCTGAATTTAGATCAGATGCGAAATCCCTGGCGAGATTCCGTGTCTCTTCTGGAGACGTGGTAATCTGTTCAATTTTACTCAAGGACAAGGGGTTAAAGTAAGCACCGGGACCAGCATCTCTTCCATTGAGATTCCGCCGTGCTGGAAGCTGTTGTCCAGCGATTCGCGATACTTGTGATATTCAGTGGGRTAGACAAAATAGCGGTCTTCCTTGGCAATGAGGTAATCCGTCCCTTTCCCCATCTCCGGCAGATGATATTTTGCCGGCTGTTTGATGACCAGTGCGTGCTTGTCTGAGCAGTTGAGATTCCACCCGTATTTGTAGCGAATACCTGAAGAGGTATCTCGATCACCTGCCACACGGACGGCYTTTTTGACYCGGACGCTTCCGTGATCTGACGTGAGAATGACTTGATAATCCGATTCACTGAGTATCCGAAGCACTTCCAGAAGCCAGGAATTGCTGAACCAAGTTTTCACCATGGARCGATAGCCGGATTCATCAGGCATCATTTCCTGCARMAGATCTGAATGAGCCCGGTGATGCGTTAGAAGATCAACAAAATTTACCACCAGTGAAATCACATCAGTCCCCATTCTGTCACCCAGCTTGCTGAGAAAACTTTTTCCCTCACGTGCGACGGCAACTTTGGAATAATGTAAAGTTTTGTCACGGAATCCAATCCTGTCTAACTGCTCTCGAAGGAGAGTTTTCTCCTCACGGTTCATACTGTGTTCATCACCTTTCATTTTTTCCCACAGTTCAGGATGCTGATTCTGGATTTCATCAAGCGTAAGACCGCTGAAGATGCCGTTTCTGGAATAAGGTGTAGCAGATGGGATCAGCGAAATTTGATAATCAACTTCTACATCGAAGTATCGCTGTATTTCCGGCAGAATCGTCAATGCCTGATCAGAACGGAAGCAGTCAATCACCAGCAGAAACATCTTTTTGCCTTCTGCAAGCTGAGGAGCYAAATGTTTACTCACCACATCTGTAGCAAGCGTAGGGCGATCAGACGGTTGGGAGTTAATCCAATCGAGATAATGGTCTACGATAAATTGTGTGAAAACCTTGTTGCAATTTGCGATTTGCTCTTCCAGAATCGGTTTGAGTCCCATCTCCTTTCGCTCATCCATTTCCAACTGCCACTGAATAAGTTTCCCATAGAGCTGCCACCACCCGTCAGCATCCAGATTAGATGAAAGTGCCGTCTCGATTTCCTGAAAATCTTGCAGATATCCGGAAGCGGCTTTATCATCCAGAATCCTCTCTTCCTCCAGCACTTTCTTGCAGGCGAGAAATATCTGGCTGGGATTGACCGGYTTGGTGAGATATCCCGACACCTTTTCGGATATGGCCTCGTCCATGAGCCATTCTTCCTCATTCTTGGTGATGAGCACCACCGGTAAAGTCGGGCGAATGTCCTTAATCTCCCTGAGGGTGGCGATACCGTCAAGACCGGGCATCATTTGATCCATGAGCACCAAATCGTAGCGATCTTCCTGAACGGCATCTATGGCATCCTGACCGTTCGTAACCTCAAAAACCTCAATACCGCGCTCTCGAAGGTAAAGAACGTGTGAGCGGAGGAGCTCAATCTCGTCGTCTGCCCAGAGTATTTTTCCTCTTATTTCAGTAGTCATGGCTTAGTGTAATTTARCACTGATTATTGATTAGTCCACAGGAGTAGCAAAAAGATATATTCCACAGATTAACGCAGATGAGCACGGATATTTATATAAAAGAAACCTTTACTTAATCAGGAGCATTTTCCGGTGATGCGTTCGATCTTCAGTCTCTAGCACCAAGAAGTAGATTCCTGTGGCRGCATTGCGGCCAAATGCATCSCGGCCGGTCCAAGTGATTTCATGGAAGCCTTCACCCTGTAATCCATTGTATAGTGTAGCAATCTGYTGACCRAGGAGGTTCACCACGCKMAGYTTYAGRTGMCCTTCMYSRGRGAGTTCGTAGCGGATGGTGGTTACCGGATTGAACGGATTKGGRWARTTCTGRTGCARAACMGSTTTYTCMGGCARRGGYGGYTTMAGRTCGAGMCGGTACTGGCTYKSGGGRTAAYTSGTCGCTTCTCCWGCAAGACTCCATAATGCTGTYCCCAAATCCATGACGGTCTCTGACTCTACTCTCTTCCGGAACTCGATGGCAAGAATTGGCTCCTCCCCGTTCACGTTATGATCCGGTGCAAGRGCGGCTCCAGCAATAGTCAATCTTCCGTTTTCCTCATGGTAGAAGTGGAGAACAGTCCACGGCATCTCCAGAAAACTCGTAATTCCCTCGAAAGAGACTACCGACTGATTTACGTCAAGAGTCAGTTCAAACAATCCTTGTTCGTCAAACTCCTCCACATACACATCCAGCCAGAAGCGCTGCTCAGTCACCGGCAACCAGCCGTTATCGCTGTTCTCCCGACGCTCAAGCCGTACGGGCGAATCTGCCGTGATCTTGGCGAGGACGGMTGTGGAATCGTCGTAGTTGTCACTCTGATACGACCAGTTCCACATCTGAGCAAAGACCATGAGATCCTCGAAGTTTATGGTGCTGTCMAGTGCCGGCAGGAGCTTCGGCATTTCACCGGATGCAGGACCGATATCATAGTCTAGATAAGATTGAGGATCGAGCCACGCATCGCGGAACAGAGCAAAGTCGGCCGTGTTCACTGTGCCGTTTACAGTGTAATCACCCAGGATCGTGGTGGTGAATGTACCGGTAAAGATATCATCAGCAGGRTCGTCCACATCGCCATTCCCGTTTCCGTCGAACGGTATACCGTCAAGATCGGTTAGGTCAGGCGTGATGAAAAAGGTCACTGTCTCCAGCGATGAAAAAACACCATCAACTGTTAGTGTCAAAACACGGCTAGCATCGTCGTACGTGTGGGTGAATGAGTGATCGTCTGTAATCTCGCCAGAGATCGAGATTGCACCTTCTACAGTGGCCGGATCAATATCCCGGCTGAAAGTCACCTCCAGCTCCGGTGATATCCAGATTGCGAGAGAATCCTCAGCGGGTGAATAGGTAATGACTTGAGGCGGGCCCAAATTGTCYACATCCACAGTAATCTCGTCGCTGGAGCCGTAGCCCAGGCCATCGTGAGGCAGAATCCGAAATGACACCGGTTCTTCGTAAGACGGAAAATCCTCAGCCGTGTGCCAAGTGACGGTACCGGTATAACCCTCGGGACCGATCTCCTCCGTCTGCCCGGAGACGGTGGCGGCTGTCCACTCGCCTGTCAGAGGATTAAGGAACTGAGGTACGATGGAGAAGGTGTCGCCCCACGGATCTTCGATGGTGTAGCTGATTTCCGCATCCCCCTCAACCTCACCGKKMAKWKKCTMKARNTRAAATATTTCCGGTATAATTGTCCACGTGAACCGGCAGCACAAAACTGTTCACGTTGAAAGAATCAGACGCTTCCACGAGCAGAWAGATGTCTACCTCCTGTTCAGGCAAGTCTYCTGCCGTCAGCCAGTGAAGTGTCCCCTCATAGTCGTCCGGTCCCAGTGGAACCAATTCCTCCTCAATAAAGGCGGAAAATGTTTCGGTCATGCTCTCATCAAAACTGTAGAGTACGTTAAGCAGCACTGAGTCTCCCTCAGCGTCATCCAGCGAAAACTCTATCTCAACAGTATCGCGCTGCTCCGCTTCGAAGGAAGTGACGGCAATATAAGGAGCATAATTAGGGACTTCCATCCAGACGTAGAGGCTGAAGTCGCCCCCATTGGAGGTGATGYCCACAGTGGTATCATAAATACCGTAATTAAGCCCATAACGRTCAACAATTGCCAATARGGTGTCAACTCCAGRCAATGATGTTATCGTCTTGTGCAGAGKCGCTACAGAAGCAGATACCTCTCTTCCTTTGTGGGATTCCATGGCGAYCATTTCCCTGCGTTCAGGAGTATTTCCGTTTCTTCGGCCAGRAGGAATCCGTAAACSGCCTTCGGTCTGTATGTCCAGCCAAGAAGGCAGCCCACCGATGTCCCACGTCAAATCACCGTAGCCTTCATTAACAATCTCAAGCTGGAGCGTATCCACATCCACATGGAATAAAAGCGAATCCGGTGCCACCGCCAGAGCCGGTCCCAGGGGCGTGGTTGAAATCCAGTTGGAATAGCCGCTTTCGTA
>NVVH01000002.1 GCA_002402135.1 Fidelibacterota bacterium
AATTAAAGAAAAAATAAATCTATTTCCAATGGTCTCCATCGCGCCAGTTGATGACAATGTGATTACAACCATTACCTTCGACTCCTATCAGGGCGGTTGGTTGGCAGCAAAGTTGTTAGTTGAGTCTGGTTATGAGCGCTTTGGGATTATTACCGGCCCCTTAATCAAATGGGAAGCAAATTTGCGGCGTGCTGGTTACATAGATTATTTACGTAAAAAAGGATTCCAAGTCGAGTGGGAGTACCATGGTGATTATTCATTTCAATCCGGGGAAAAAGCTTTTGACGACGTTAAGCAACAAGAAAAAAACCTGGGCATCTTTGCTTCAAACGATCAAATGGCGCTCGGTTTCCTGCATACGGCCTTGGAAAACGGCTCAACTATTCCTGGAGATTATGGCATCGTAGGCTATGATAATATGCCCTACGGCAGGATATACTATCCAAAATTGTCTAGCATAAATACCAATTTGGATGAGCTAGCTGAAAGCGCATTGGATTACCTTATAAACCTTATTAAAAACAAAAACGCCAAAAAAATAAAACCAACCACAACATTATTGCCGGTGAACATAGTAGAAAGAAAAACGCATTACTATAATGGACAAAATCATTAAAATATTAATCTCTACCCTCTTTGCATTATCATTTAGTTTTTCTGAAGATCGATCAATTAAAGACCAATTTATTTCTGACCTTTTGGAGAAAATGACATTAGAGGAAAAAATTGGCCAGATGACACAGGTGGACAGGCAATTTATAGAATTATCGGATATCAACGAATATTTCATCGGTTCCATATTAAGCGGTGGAGGTTCCACGCCGGAAGTCAATGAGGCAAAAGCCTGGGCGGATATGRTTGATCAATATCAGCAAGAAGCTCTAAAAACGAGATTAAAAATTCCTATTATATATGGAATTGATGCAGTTCATGGACATAATAATGTAAAGGGTGCCGTTATTTTCCCACACAATATTGGATTGGGATGCATGCGAAATCCGGAATTAGTAAAGCAAGCTGCCGCCGTTACAGCAGCAGAAGTTGCAGCTACAGGAATCCACTGGACATTTGCACCTTGCCTGGCGGTKAGCCGGGACGAACGATGGGGTCGGGCCTATGAATCCTTTAGTGAAGATCCTGGTTTAGTAACTGATTATTCTGCTGCWRCAATTAAAGGATACCAGGGAAACTCACTTGGTGAAAAGGGTAAAATTCTTTCTTGCGCCAAGCATTTCGCAGGGGATGGCGGTACACTGTGGGGTACTGGTTTAAAAGGAAAAATTGATCGCGGTAATACAATGTTGAATGAAGATGAATTCCGTAGAATTCATGTGGAGCCTTATTTGCCCGCAATTGATGCAGGAGTTGGTTCAATCATGGCATCTTTTAATAGTTGGAATGGTGAAAAAGTCCATGGTAAAAAAGATTTACTTACAGGAATAATCAAAGAAGAATTGGGATTTGAAGGAATTATCGTATCGGATTGGCAAGGAATCGATGAACTCCCAGGAGATTATAAATCAGATATAATTGCAGGAATCAATGCTGGCATAGATATGGTTATGGTCCCGGGTGCAGTACCATATGGAGGTGAATCATTTAAAATATTTTTAAAATTATTCAAAGAAGCAGTACTTGAAGAATCAATTCTCATGAGTCGCATTGACGATGCTGTCCGTAGAATATTAACAGTAAAATATGATATGGGRCTTTTTGAGCAYCCCATGGCAGATCGAACCCAAGTGAATAATATCGGCACAAATTCCCACCGGGAAGTTGCCCGACAATGTGTACGTGAATCCCTCGTCTTATTGAAAAACGAAAACAACATCCTCCCCTTGAATAARGAGAATCAAAAAATTACAGTGACAGGAAGCCACGCAGATAATCTTGGTTATCAATGCGGTGGCTGGACCATTACCTGGCAGGGAGATTCTGGCGCAATTACTGATGGCACAACAATATTTCAGGGCATAATAACCACTGTTTCAGATCCATCATCAGTAATCCTGTCAGAAAATGGTGAAAATTTATTAGATGCTGACGTGGTAATTGCAATCATTGGTGAAAAACCCTACGCCGAGATGGAAGGGGACAGAGAAGAACTGATAATAGATAAAAATGACCTAAAATTGTTGAAAAAAATTAAAGAATCCGGAAAACCTGTCGCTGTTATTCTCGTTACCGGAAGACCGTTAATCATTACACCATACCTTGACGATTGGGATGCACTTATCGCAGCTTGGCTTCCCGGAACCGAAGGTGAAGGAGTAACGGATGTTTTATTTGGAGACTATATACCAACTGGAAAACTTTCAGTTAGTTGGCCAAAGCATATGAACCAAATCCCCATCAATATAGGTGATAAAAATTACGATCCACTGTTTGAATATGGATTTGGTTTATCTTATTGATAATCTTTTTATTCAACTACAAGTATTAAAGGAAAAATTGTGAAAAAGGTTGTATTGGGWATTGATATTGGCGGTACGAATACGGTTTTCGGACTCATTGAAAAATCTGGGAATATATTGTTCAGCGAAYATATCCCAACCTTTGGGCATGAGCCTGCAGATGGCCTTGTTAATCGGTTAGCAGAAAAAGTAGATTCTTTTTTAGAAGATCACTCTGAAGGTGAACTAGCAGGAATCGGTGTTGGTGCACCCAATGGTAACCATTATAATGGTGTTATCCAGAGTCCGCCCAATTTAGGCTGGGGACATGTTGATATGGTTTCACTTTTAAGAGAAAAGTTCAATTGTGATGTTTCCCTGACAAATGATGCAAATGCTGCTGCATTGGGAGAAAAATATTTTGGTATCGCAAAAGATATGAGTGATTTTATCATGATCACGTTGGGCACTGGTCTTGGCAGCGGAATTTTTTCCGGAGGTAAAATATTATATGGTCATGACAGTCTGGCGGGTGAAATAGGACATCTATCCATAGAYCATAATGGGCGAAAMTGCTCYTGCGGATTGAAGGGRTGCYTGGAAATGTATGCTTCAGCAAARGGGATAAAAGAAACTGTGATMGAACTACTACAGKTCAACCCTGGTGATGAYTTTTTRTCATCTCTTGATCTTGATAATGTTGATGGAAAAATSATCGACCGTGCCTTTGACGATGGCGTAGAATCCGCAATMTCGSTTTACGAATTCACRGCAGAAAAACTTGCATATGGATTAGCACAGGCGGCGRCGATCTTGAGTCCRGAAGCATTTATTTTTTATGGTGGGTTTAGCCTGGCCGGGGATCGATTATTTAATCCGACCCGAAAAGCATTTGAAAGCTACTTAATGGAAAACTTAAAAGGGAGGATCAGGATCCTGCAATCGGGATTACCTCCTGGACAAACCGGGATTCTTGGTGCTGCTTCCTTAATTTGGCCATTCGACAGTAAATAAGATCACAGAACAGATTTTGAAAAATCAGAAGAATGGTGAAAAGTTGCTAAGAAGGATGGCGATAAGGGACTCGGGAAAATCTTTATCCTGCCCATTGAAGAGTGTATTCGCATACGGACAGGAGAAACCGGTAAAGAGGCGATTGGCTGAGCATTGAATATTTCATAATATAATACATGATTGATAGAAAAGATTATATTTTAGAAGTAGCTGATTTTCCAATAGAATCAGTTTTAGTCTTTTTTACTAGCAACAACTATGAAAATAATCTACCCTTTATTTGTTGTTAAATAACGCTTAATTTTGTGTATGAGGATCTGTTTTAARTACAGACAGCGGTTATTGGCTATTTTCCTAGCCTTCTCATCTATACTGTTCTCGGAAGGTCTGGTAATAAATGAAGTTATGTCTTCCAATGGATCTACTATTTATGATGAAGATGGCGATACCCCAGACTGGATAGAATTTTACAATACCAGTGATCAGGGGATTGACTTTAATGGGTTTAGCATCACTGATGATGCAGGCGAATTGGACAAATGGACATTCCCAAGCATAATCCTTGATCCTGCGGATTTCCTTGTCATTTTTGCATCCAGCAAAGATCGTACGGAGATCATAAACCAGTGGGATGCAGTCATAGACTGGGGCGATGATTGGTATTACTGGCCGGGAACCAGTGCCCCTGTAGCTGACTGGATGGAACTTGGTGCAAATCTGGCCGGGTGGTCCACAGGCCCAAGCGGGTTCGGTTATGGTGATAATGATGACAACACTCAACTGCCAGGGATCATCTCCGTATTTGTTAGAAAAACAATCTATATTGAAGATCCGGAAATTGTGGAAAAAGCGCTTTTTCATATTGACTATGAYGATGGMTAYRTWGCYTATTTRAAYGGMSWGGARTTYWKSCGSARRAATATGGGMGCWCCCAACACYYAWGTWYCMTATAATSANNNARCCACMRCRNNTNTKCATGAAGCSGAGATMTATKCAGGCGGKTTTCCRGAASMARTMTSRATTGAAATGAATGAATTCCCAATTGTTGCCGGTGAAAATATCCTGGCAATTGAAGTACATAATTACAGCTCGAACTCTTCTGATCTAAGTTGTATTCCATTTCTCACTTTAGGATACAACGCAGAACAGGATGACGTACAAGAGCCTCATCCATCTATGATATTGCCAAACTCCTACTTACATACAAATTTTAAAATCAAATCCAGTGGCGAGGATCTGATCCTATCCGATGATCAGGGAAATGTCCAAGATTCTATTTATTCTGGTGAGATCGAGACAGATATGTCTTTCGGMAGGTACATGGAAGGTGAAACCTGGAACCTGTTTGCTGAGCCTACACCCRACTCTTCAAATTCTACTGCTGCATATTTAGGAGCGCTCTCCCTTCCAGTTTTCTCAATGCCATCCAGCTTTTATGACCAGGGACAAGAGATCACAGTTTCCTTAAGCAACTCAGAACCATCTTCAGTTATTCATTTCACCATGGACGGAACAGAACCTACCATCAACTCTCTCACCTTTGACTATCCAATCCCGGTAAACAGCAGCACCGTGATCAGGGCCAGGGCATTCCTTGATGAATGGCTTCCGTCAAAAACAGAATCTAAAACATATATATTTGGTGAAGATGAACCAGACGGATTACCTGTTGTTTTTCTATCAACAGACCCGGACAATTTTTTCAATGAAGATACCGGTATTTATGCCATGGGACCCAATGCCAGTCCAAACTTTCCGCACTTCGGCGCAAATTTCTGGGAAGATTGGGAATGTCCCATCCATTTTGAAATACTTGAAACAAATGGATCAGGATATAGTGCAAACGCAGGGGTTAAGATCTTCGGCGGATGGAGCCGGGGTTTCCCTCAAAAATCCTTAGCAATCTATTCGCGAAATTATTACGGACCCAGTGAATTTGACTATAATCTTTTTCCAGGTCATCCAGTGCAATCTTATGAAGCATTCGTGCTCCGGAATTCGGGAAATGACTGGGAGTCTACAATGTTTCGTGATGGATTCATCACCAGTTTGACTGATGGCCTGGGGTTTGATTACCAGAAATACCGTCCCAGTGTAATTTATCTGAATGGTGAATATTGGGGTATCCACAATATCAGGGAAAAGGTCAATGAACACTTTATTTCTTCAAACCATTATCTTGATACTGAAAATATCGACCTGCTAGAATTTAACGGAGAAGCGATTCACGGCACTAATACTGATTACTTGAATCTTTTAGATTATATTGAAAATAATGATATGAACGATCCTCTCGTTCAGAATGCATTGGAAAATTGGATCGATATAGACTCATATATGCAATATGAGGCTGTTCAGATATTTGTGGACAATCGTGACTGGCCGGGAAATAACATAAAGTTTTGGCGGGACCATAGGGTTGGCGGTAAGTGGCGATGGATCCTTTACGATACTGATTTTGGATTTGGAATTTGGGACCCCGGGGCTTTCACTTTTAATACACTTGAATTTGCATTAGATCCATACGGCCCAGTTTGGCCAAACCCACCCTGGAGTACGTTCTTTTTTAGACAAATGATGGAAAACGATCATTTTAAACACGTTTTTATTAACACTTATTGTGATCTGATAAATACGATTTTTCAACCTGACCATCTTTTAGATCATCTTGATTTGATAACAAGCAAAATTCAGGATCAAATTCCAACTCATCAGGACAGGTGGTACAACAATGGTAACTGGCCCAATTCGGCTCTGAATTGGGCATACAAAATCAGTGTCATGCAAGATTTCAGCAACAACCGGCAGATATATGCGAGGATACATATTCGAAATGAATTTAATCTTCCAAACATTGCTTTGGTCAACTTACATATTGAGCCAGAAGGAAGCGGCATAATCCAGTTAAACACGTTAGAAATTTCTGAATCGGAATGGAACGGCTATTATTTCCCTACAGTTCCAATTGCAGTCAGAGCATTTCCAAATGATGGTTTTCAATTCACCGAGTGGACAGAATTCCCTGATTCGAGCGCCACTATGATCTTGCAGATAACTGATCCTTTTACCCTAACCGCTGTTTTCGAAACATCTGATCTAACCCCAGGGACGGTTGTTATAAATGAAATAAACTATAACTCCAGCGATGACTTTGACCCGGAGGACTGGATTGAACTTCATAATCCTGGTGAGACAGCAATCAACATTTCCGGATGGGCAATGAAGGATGATGATAATGAACATGTGTTTGTGATTCCAGAAGAAACTATCATTGAACCTGGTGMWYATCWTGNNCWGSMNARARWATCKSGWMSWGKTCANTYRCWWATTCCCCAAATATAAATAATGTGATTGGTTCTTTTGAGTTTGGCTTGAGCGGAGGCGGAGACCAAGTCAGGATTTATAATACCGCCGGTATGTTGACCGACTCTGTTGAATATGATGATGATGCACCTTGGCCAATAGAACCAGACGGCGGTGGACCCACCTTGGAGCTGATCAACGCTTCACTGGATAACTCTCTGGTAGAAAACTGGTCCGCATCCTACGAAGAACATGGTACCCCGGGAGAAATCAACAGCGCTTACCAGGATCTTTCATCTATTGAAATATCCCACTTACCACGTCAATTTCGTCTCAATCAGAACTATCCTAACCCCTTCAATCCTATCACTGTGATTGAGTATGAGCTCCCTGAGAAAACCCATATAACACTGGCTATCTACGATATCTTGGGAAGAGAAGTACGCACACTGGTTAATGGCGCAGAGTATGCAGGATTCAAGAGTGTGGTCTGGGATGGCAAAAATAGCAGCGGTAAGATAGCCTCAGCAGGGATTTACATCTATGTACTCAAAGCGTGGTCTCAGGAAAGTAAAAAAATGCACCACAAATCCCGCAAGATGGTGTTATTGAGGTAACATATCTGCCTATTAATATACTCCACCAGTATCTGGTATATACCAAACATCCTTTTCCAGATCAACTCCGCCGCCCATCTCTTCCATAACAACACGGTCAATTATATAGATACCTCGTTCTGCCATTAGAGGGAAGGTATCTTCACCGTCCACATTCAGTGTGTGATCGGGAAAGTTCCTTCGTGTTCTATGAATCCAATAAGTATCAGAGAGATTGTATTTATTAAATACCTGTTCAACACCATCCTTACCTAATAAGAAACCGAGCAGTCCACCCCATGTTGCTGTGGGATTATCGGAATCCCACCCAGCGAGAGAACCTATCTGTATTGTCCTGGGCAGGTCACCCTCTCCATAAAAAAGACTTACCAAGCTTGCAGCAAAGTTGATTCCTGCATCAAAAGATTGGTTATAGACATAGCCATCAGCGTTCTCAATTTGATACTGTAAATAGACCTCATCTCGTGTTGCCTCCCAATTATTTTTATCAGGATTGGCATCATACTTACCTTTTACAAAATCATACATGCCGGCAACATATGAGTTATTTGGTAATCTATTTCGCGCCTGTTCAGCTATCCAGAACATCTTTTCTTTCATACTCAAAGTTTTGTCAACATAGGCGGCCNGCGAATGCATGATGACGTAAAATTCCGCTGCCCACTCAGCGTTATTTTTTGCGGTTGTCCGGATAGGAAGATGTGCCATTTTTAGTGCTATATCGGGTCGAGCTGGAGCAAAGAGACCGAATATCTCAGTAGTCAATTGAGCATCGATCATTTCGTAATTGGGATTATTTCCCGGTTCACTAGTGTTCGGCGGCAGCAGTCCACCCTGCATTAAGTAATAGGCCGACTCGTTCGATACCCACAAGAAATTCTCGCCATTGGGTGCGTTCTCATTAGAATAGATATGATGCAACCAGCCGTCCCTGATCTGTTCAGGGGATAACACACTCACATTATGGACGTCCAGCAGGTGCTGGTRCATATACTCGATATCCGTATCATCATCAGCATCCCATGTGTCTCCATCGTATACAAAATAATATTCAATGGTATTGGTCAGCGACGGCCCATAATTTCCCCAGACATTTCGTTCATCCGGTCCACCCCAATTGTCATCGGTATAAAAAGGCGGTTCAACCTTATCCATTTCAGTGATCAGACCTGTCCAGTTGCTGATGTTTTGGGCCAGCCAAAAACCGTGCAGTTTATCCAGATATTTTGAACGGGAGACTACCCGGTCAGTCCCGCTGGGTAYGTATTTGTCATAACGTAATTCAGGATCAAACATTTTGTTGGCACCAGGTACTATATTTTCCTGGGCAAGACCCACCCCCAGACAGAAAAAAATAAGATAGTGACATTTTATTAACCTCTTGTTATGCATGATCCGGGGAAAGTTTATGACTGATGACGGCCATCTCCCAAATAAAAAATAACCATCTATCCTCGACAGATAAGAACCATAATGATTGGAGAGGACAGAGTTTGAACCTGCGACCTCCGGGTTATTAGCTCTTTTGATTTTCTTCTATTTAATTAACCATTACGACGATAGAGCGCCGATTTATTCACATCCAAATCTGGAAGTAGCGAAAGAGCTAATAAATAAATTTGCTATCCCTAATAATTATAATTTTGTCAGTATATTTTGAACCACAGTAGATAAAAYATTGGAATCGTTTATGAATATTCTTCCCAGRGAAAGCGGAGTTCTTTTACATATAWCTTCTCTTCCMGGTCCCTATGGATTAGGTGATATCGGMCCGGAAGCATTTCATTTTGTCGATGTGCTCCACGAAATGGGTCAAAGCCTTTGGCAAATATTACCTTTGDGTGACACTGGTTCATCCATATGTCCTTACATTACTGTTTCTACTTTTGCAAACAATCCGCTGCTGATCAGTTTGGACGGACTCATTGATGAAGGGTATTTACAMAAGGATGATTTAAAAAAAATACAAAGCTWTCCTTCAGATCGGGYTGACTATCAAAAAGTCTATGATGATAGATATAAAATACTTGATACAGCCTGCACCAACTTCATAAAAAGTGCCAGTGCTGAAACCCGDCAACGGTTTGATGCCTTTTGCAAGGAAAATGAATACTGGTTAAGCGAATATATTTTATTCCAGACATTAAAGAAGCTGAATAATGATCAACACTGGATAACCTGGCAGCCCAGACATGATCCGGTGGGKGAAGACATTATAAAAGAGAATAGTGTTTTTATTCAAAAACTCAWGATCCAACAATTTYTGTTTATTGASCAATGGCAAAAACTAAAGACATATGCYAATCAAAAGGGAATCCGTTTTGTAGGCGATATCCCAATTTATGTAGCCCATGACAGTGTAGACGTATGGGCAAACCCGGAGTTATTCAAGTTGGATGACCAYGGAAAAATAAAATTTCAATCTGGATGCCCTCCGGATTTTTTCATTGCCAAAGGCCAGGTATGGGGACATCCCGTGTATAATTGGAAAACCCATAAAAAGACAGGCTACCAATGGTGGCTTAACCGGATAGAACATACCTTTAACCTTGTGGATGTGGTGCGKATCGATCATTTTAATGGATT
This sequence comes from Fidelibacterota bacterium, assembly GCA_002402135.1. GTDB lineage: Bacteria > Fidelibacterota > Marinisomatia > Marinisomatales > UBA2128 > UBA2128. Next base: position 9,914 of record NVVH01000002.1, read on the forward strand.
CGCCAAGTACTGGGAAGTAAAAGCCGGTGAAACAGATGGAGCAACTGGACACTGGGTTGTCGGACCAGGTGAAGATTTTCTTTCCGCTGTTAAACAATCGTTGGGTGCAAGACCCATCATTGCCGAGGATCTTGGCGAAGCAGCTAAAGAAGCAGCTGCTTTAAGGAAAAAATTTGATATACCGGGAATGTCCATTCTGCAAATGGCCTTTGGCGAAAATGCAAACATCAATGGCAACCTGAAAAGTTTAGATAATGAATTAAATGTCGTATACACCGGAACCCATGATAATGACACAACCATTGGCTGGTTCCAAACGCTTCCGGAGTCAGTCATTTCAACCCAGACAGCGGCCGATATTGTGAAGGAACGAAAGCGTGCATTAAAATTTCTGGGGACAGATGGGTCTGAAATCAATTGGGATTTGATTTCCCTGGCATTACACTCTAAGGCCAACACCGTCATTATTCCCTTGCAGGATATTTTGGGCCTTGGAACTAATGCTAGAATGAATACACCGGGGACAATTGAAGGAAATTGGCAATGGAGATTCAAAAAAAATACGTTAWCGAGTGMTWTAATTGAACGAATGAGAACACTWACAGAAGAAAGTAAAAGATTGTWAARTTAGCKAYTRTGACGGAATCACAAATTAARATAGCATATTTTTCTGCAGAAATTGGMATTAGTTCCAGTCTRCCAACATACAGYGGYGGATTGGGTRTATTAGCAGGMGAYCATATTAAAGCKGCGGCTGAYGAAGGTYTRCCGTTATGTGCGATTACCTTATTATACAAGGAGGGYTATTTCAARCAGCGTRTTGATGAGGAAGGAAATCAAACTGAAACCTATCCAAAATTTGATCCWGAACCMWTATTRAAAAAAWTAGATTTTACWTTTYCMCTCCATCTACRAGGMAGAGATGTACAAATMRAAGTMTATAGATTGGATTATACCGGYYTTAATGGTCATAYCCTGCCYATWTATTTTATGGATACTGATTTAGAAAGCAATTMHGATGAAGATARAAKCATTTCTTTRCGGYTGTACTCTGGCAATAAGAATCACAGAATCTTGCAAGAAGCTATTTTGGGATTTGGCGGTATACATTTATTGAAACATCTTGGCATTTTAGACAATATTGAAACGTTTCACATGAATGAAGGACATTGCTCTTTTCTCACATTAAAGTTATTAGAAGAATTCAAAAATGAAAATAGTGTCAGAGAAAAATGTCATTTTACCACTCATACTCCAGTACCGGCAGGACATGATCATTTTGCAATGGAAAGGGTGAATAAACTRTTAYAYGGATTGATTCCGGAAAATCTGCAATTGCCTTCACTTGTGCAAAACAGCCGGCTACATATGACGGARTTGGGHCTTTATTTTAGCCGDTCAGCHAATGGGGTATCAAAATTGCAYGGGGATGTAGCACAGGADCAATTCCCTGAGMATCAGATCGGATATATCACMAATGGTGTTTATCAYCCCTATTGGATCTGTKCCCAGATKCGTAAAGTGTATGATAKATATCTACCYGGTTGGAAGGAAGATGGAAAWAAATTATTAGAAGTTGATTCAGTCCCAGATGATGAACTGGCAGCTGCRCACGCGAAACGCAAACGCATCTTATTGGGTTATGCCAATGCCCAAGTTCAAAAAGCGTTGAGTAGGAATAYATTAACCATAGGGTTTGCCCGGCGAGCAGCTACATATAAAAGAGCACAKTTGTTATTTAAAGATCTAGAACGTTTGGTAAATATTTGTCAAGGGCAAGTRCARTTTATCTTTGCTGGAAAAGCTCACCCAAAAGAYSACCNAGGGAAARNAGATTATTCAGGAAATAGTAGCTMATGCGAACGAATTGTATGGAAAGGTTAAAGTGATTTWCCTYGAGAATTATAATATGTGGCTGGGTAGAATGATKACTTCTGGTGTGGATRTATGGCTAAATACSCCTCTRAGACCAAATGAAGCATCTGGKACCAGTGGTATGAAGGCMRCAWTRAATGGTGTYCCYAACTTATCTGTATTGGATGGTTGGTGGSCTGAAGCWTGTAATCATGGTATAAATGGSTGGGCCATTGGMAATCCTGAAACACCTGACGATGAAGCAGATGCAAATCATTTATATGAATTATTAGAGAATRATGTCATTCCGCTATACTATGAGAATCCTTCTCAATGGATRACCATGATGAAGTCTGBTGTAAAAAYTGGAGCACAATTTACTGCGCAACGCATGGTCCGCGAATATAAAGAAAAATATTATCAAAAAGTGAGCTAACCATBAATACCCATTCTGGTRCAAAAATAAGAWTAGTTAAAATGATTTTACTGAAATAGTATTTAATTAGAAGRAAAATGNAAANNANNNTTGGGTTACTAACAAACGAAATTCCCCCTATTGTTTATGGCGGGGTTGCTACATGGATWATAAACTTTTTGGACATGTTTGCCGAAGASGATGATATTGAAATTATTCCAGTTTTCCTTGCMCAATTGGACGAACCGCCRRGTGATTTCCCCGAACGATATCCTGGGATTAGAWTCATTCATGGRCCAGACGATGTTAAAAATRCATTTGCARATTTAGAHGCRTGTATCAACAATCTTTGGGTGGCTTTTGATACAACAARAACYATAAAAGAGACRTAYCCGGATAWGTTAATGATTTCCGTTTGCCATTCATTAATTAAAATGGAACATATCACAAATATGGGTGGACCCATTACCAGTAATTACTTTGAACAGGAAATCACATTTCAATACTCTGATATAGTTGTATTGATCAGTAAAGCAGAAAAACAGCATTATATTTCATTTGGGTATGACAAATATGAATCAACTCCCCATGTAATATATAACAGCTATAAACCAAAACTGGATACAGATCCCTGGCGACCTAATTATGAATTAAATGATATAGGTTATATCGGCAGGCACGTGCCACGCAAACGTCCGGATTTACCCATTTTTGCTGTAGAAAAATCAGGACGAAAAGATATCCGTGTTTTCAATATGGGTGTAGATTACAAAGGCGAACAAGGGAATCCATTTTGGGAAGATTTAGGGAAAAAACATCCTAAACAGTTAGTAATTATTCCATTTAGTTCCAACAAGGAGACTGCCCGCTTTTACTGGAACAGCATTGGTGCCAACAGTATAACCGGCATCTATGAACCATTCGGTTATACTATGTGTGAAACGCTGGATCGCAGGGTACCGGCTATTGTCCAAAACATTGACGGTCCCAGCGAAATTACAGCAAACGTTCAAAATTCAGTGTTTGTGTATGAAGTTGACCAGGATTTTGATAAAGATGTGGACAATTTTCTGGTAGCTACAAATAACTTTTGGGAAACCCATGCTGATGATAGAAAAGCCATGGCAGAACATGCCCGAACAGCTTTGGATGATTTCCGCCCGGAAGTCATTAAACTGAAATGGAAAGAAATATTGTTGAATACACAACCAAGAAAAATCACCGGTTTACCAACCGATCAAGAAACGCAAAAAACAACTAAGGGGTACGGAAACTAAATCAATTCCGCTTTAACACAATGCCAGCTGAGGGTGGAACAATGATTTTATTTGATATCAATTGCTGATTCTCAAGGTTTACAAGTTTTTCATCGGCTAAAATGTTCCACTGACCTGCCGGTATGTCTAATTCAAGCGTATCTTCATTTTCACCGTTAAGGATAACAACAAACCTGTCTTTTAATATATAAGCTACTGCCACTTTTTCACCCACATCCATAAATTCAAAATCTTCCGGCTTTGAATGGCGAAACTCCGAATACTGTTTCCTTAACTCAATCAACCCTTTGTAATAATCCACCAGTTCATGATTCATTTCTCGTTCATTCCAGTTCAGCCAGTTGGTTTCATTGTCTTTTTCGTATGAGTTATGATCAATTTTACCAACGTATTCGTCAGGAACAGTCGTTTCTACAACCACCTTACTACGCGCCCATTCCTGRCCTTCATGTATAAATGTTATCCCTTGGCTGGTAAATAGAAATAGAGCACCAAGCTTATTCATTGCCAATAGCTTATCCTGAACAAAGGCATTTTTTTCAGTATTAGTTATTTTTTCATCTTTATCTACAAACCCACCGGTGATTCGCAGTCGATCTCCGAATGTATGGTTATCATGACATTCAAGATARTTCACGCTATGAKCAGATTTTATATACTGCCCRTCATACTCGCGTAGTGAGCCCATCACCAAGCATTGTAAAWWWTTTTGATCMTCTTGACCACGATACTGGCCAAAGAGAAATCCTTTTTCTTCAACATCAGAAACACCGCCWTTTAGTCCATCTCTRAACYGGTCATTGAATGTTGCCCAACCYATATCTGAAAAGCCAYYGGGATCATACCCATTTCCCCAGGGTTCGGCCAAGAGGATGACATRAGGATTGATGGCTTTTAATTCATCAATTATAARCTGTCTTGTTTCAGCRTCAATCAKGTTTCCAAGATCAAACCGAAAYCCATCTATGTGATATTCCGTCATCCAGTATTTAATACTTTCCAATATCAATTGCCGCATTTKGGGATGCTCGGAACGGGTATCATTTCCACAACCACTRTTAGCAATGTAATTGCTATTTTTATCCARTCGGAAATACATCTYTCGGTCGATATATTTCAACGGCTGCCAATCATAATTGGRCACATGGTTATATACCACATCCATAATCACAGCGATTCCCGCCTTGTGAAATGCTTTAACCATGTCCTTGATTTCATTCACCGCCYTACCATCTTTACCRTTCCAGGTCCCGGGTGCATCTGTTCCATCACTGGCATAGTATGATTCCGGTGCAAAAAAGAAGGTRGTCATRTAGCCCCARTGATTGCRYYCATATGGATTCCAGTCRTTATATAARGGTGCTTTGTKATCCTTGAAWGGKACTTCAAAATTGGCAAAATCTTGAATGGGSAGGATCTGAACAGCGTTAACASMCATTGATTTTAAATGTTCAATGCCACTGTTTTGCCCTGCTTCAACCARTCCTAAATAGGTTCCTTTTTGGTTTGCTGTGGATGTAGGGTGGGYTGTCATATCCCGAACATGCATTTCATAAATGATCAGATCGYGGGGATCGATCTGGATCCAGGTATCATCTTCCCAGTCATAGGTRTCATCTACAACCAATGATTTAGCTACGTGACGCATGGAATTTTGGGTGATGRCTGCTTTGGAATACGGATCGGCAATKATCAGGTCGGGAKCATTCAACGRTCCTTCCAGGCGAAAGCCRTATATCGTTCCAACACCGGCATCATTTAATTCAATSGTAAAATCACCGTTATCTTGTTTTGTCATTCCATGCTCAACGCCGGTTTCATCTTCCGGTAAATTGAAAATGACCAAATGAACCCTGGTTGACCGCGGTGCGTGGATCTTGAAGGTGATGGCATTTTTAGTTACAAATGCACCATAGGATAATGGACTGGCTTTACTGCTCATGGTTATTTCTTTTTCTTACTCATTTGATTTTAATTGATACTCAATGGTACAACTGGATAGAAAGGAAATTCAACTGCAATCGTTGTAGTTTGTTGTTGTGTAAAGCGTTGATAAAATGTCAAGACTCGGCTCTATTTCAACAGCAACACCAATCTCTGTCGCCGGTTAGTAGATGCGATTGACAGGTCTTTTTATTTGAGTTGGGCTGCCATTTTTCTGGTTTGGATAAAATCCCCAGCGCGAATCTGGTTTTCTTCCTTAATATATTTTATTTCAATCATACTTTTCATTAATTCATTTGACTAATAATGTGAATAAGGTCCACCACACGATTGGAATAACCCCATTCATTATCATACCAGTTAAGGGTTTTTACAAATCGCTTATCCACAACCGCCGTAAAAGGCGCATCAAAAATAGATGAATGAGGATTRCCGATAATATCTGAAGAGACGATTGGAGTATTTTCGTATTGCAGTATAGAGTTMAGGCGGTCAGTTGCGCTTGCTTCTTTTACCGCTTGACGAATGTCATCGGCATTGACATCAGTATTTAATTGAACATTCAAGTCCACGATCGAACCATCTGGCACTGGAACGCGCATTGCAATGCCATCAAGTTTGCCTTTGAGTTCGGGTAAAACAACGCCTACAGCACGGGCAGCTCCAGTTGTTGTGGGAATAATATTTTCCGCAGCAGCCCTGCTGCGCCGCCAGTCCGAGTGAGGAACGTCAGCTAATCTTTGATCATTTGTATAGGCATGGATGGTATTAATAACACCGTATTCTATGCCAAAGGCATCATTTAACACTTTGGCCATGGGTGCCAAGCAGTTTGTTGTGCAGGAAGCGTTGGATATGATTTTATGATCAGATGTCAAACGATCTTCATTTACCCCGATAACCACCGTATAATCAATTTCATCCTTAGCCGGCACCGTAAGAATAACGTATCCTGCTCCAGCATCTAAATGAGATTGTAGCTGCTCACGGGTCCTGAACACACCTGTGGCTTCAATGACAACATCTACTCCCAATTCAGTCCAGGGCAGGGTAGCAGGATCGTGCTTATTGAGCATTTTRATTGAATGATTAGATGTCGTTAAGACTCCGTTCTTGACACTCACAGAATCTTTTAAAGGCCCCATGACTGTATCGTATTTCAGTAAATAAGCCAGTACGTCGTCGTTAGCAAGGTCATTGATGGCTGCAACAACAATCTCCTGTTGTCTATTTAAGATCCGAAAAACTGTACGGCCAATGCGGCCAAAGCCATTTATTCCAATTCTCATGCGGTTTTTTCCAGGTCGCTATACGCTTTAGTGAGTTCCAGGATACGCTGGGAGTAGCCATAGCCGTCGTCATACCAGCAAAGCGTTTTCAACAGTTTTCCTGATGCAATCATGGTCGCCCTGGCATCAAAGATCATGGAATGGCTGTCACCCACAACATCACTGGACACAATGGGGTCATCTGTATAACCGATGATGGCAGACATGGAATTTTCTGAGACATCTTTCATTAATGCATTCACATCTTCCACAGAGGGTGTTGATTCTAATTGAGTGGTAAGGTCGACACACGAACCGTCAGGAATGGGTACGTTAAAAGCAATGCCTTTAATTTTTCCCTTGAGGTGGGGTAAAATGGTCTCCACCAATTGGGGTGACCGTGTCTGGTTGGGGATAATATTTTCCACCGCGGACCGGCTGCGGCGCAGGTCCGACCGCACACTGTCCGCCAGCGGTTGATCGGATGTATAGGCATGAACGGTGGTCATCATCGCTTTTTCAAGGCCGTATTCACTATCCAGGATGTTGAGCATCAAGGCCAGGACTTGTGTAGTGGATGAAGACGGGGAAACGATCTTATCATCCATGGAAATTTCATTATCATTCAACCCCATCACAACAATACGATCCACAGCATCTTCAGGTGGTGTAGTTACAATAACACGTTTCGCACCGGCGTCCATGTATTTTTCCAATTCGACGCGTGGCCAGATACGTCCGGTGCAGTCCAGGATGATGTCTGCTCCCAAGGCATCCCAGGGCAATGAACCAGGACCCGAACCAGTTAATAAGCGCACTTTCTGTCGGCCAAAATGTATATAATTATCTTCCAGGAAAGTTTCTGTTTCTACAGGTCCATAAACCGTATCATGGTTTAATAGATAAAAGAGCGCTTCCGGTTCAGCCAGGTCGCTGATACCAACAAAATTCAAGCGGGGGTCGTCATAACCAAGGCGCAATAGATTACGGCCGATACGGCCGAAACCAATGATTCCGATGTTAATTTTCGCTGACATCCAGTAAACTTGATATATATCCTGCACTGTCAAAGCCCATCTGATTAAGATTTGCGACTTGATCATTTATCAACGCAACCAACGGATCAATGATCAGTGCAGAACCGGGCTGCATTAACCYTGAGAATTGATAGGTAAGGGATTTACCTCCCCCAGTCGGTAATAGAACAATAGTATTTTTACCCTGTAACAGTCTAGTTATAACCCTTAACTGACCATCCCAGAAGTCGTTTTTTCTGAAAATAATTTTCAGAAAATATTTAAGGCTTTCATGAATTTTTTTCGGTATTGGTAACGGATCATCTGTGCCTTGAGAACGCAAAGCATCTTCAAACTGTTTTAAATTGTATTTTGCGGAAGAGCTCCACAGCATTGCCCTATTTTTCTTATGGGACTTTGATGACCTTAGTCTCACCCAATATCTCATTCTTTTGATATACTCCAAATGTGCGACATAGTACCCTCTTTCATTTTAACCTCCTTTGGTTAAACCAATTCCATATTAACATGTTGAATTTCTGGTTCGGGTTGTTCTTCTAATGCCCAGCTTCAAACTATGAAGTTGGCTAAAAGTAATGTCAAATCAACAAGTATAAATCTTATCCTCACAGTAGAATGTAAGAATTAATACAGAATAATGCGGGAGAAACAAAAACCCCCGCTGAACAATATTGTAGCCATCTTTAACATTTATTCCCTACTTTTAGCAGTCCATAAATTTCTATTTAAAAAAAAGGAAAATCATACCAGGTAGTTTGCCATGACAGGAACAGTCCTACAGGTCAATGTTAAATCAAAAGTTCCTGGCGAACGAGGGCTTCCTAAATACTCTGTTAAGCATTCTTATGCTACAGCGCAAGGCCTGGATGGAGATTATAACATATTCCGTCAAACCAAGAAAAAGGGCGACAAGGATATGGCTCTTCTTGTGTATCCTACAGAAACAATACAAGAATTGAACCAAGAAGGCTGGCCTGTTCAGCCTGGTGATGTTGGAGAAAACCTCACCGTAAAAGGATATKCACATGATACATTCAAAGTTGGACAGCAGTATAAGGCAGGAAACTCAACGATTGAAATATCCTTGGAATGTGATCCTTGTACTAACCTGGGTTTACTCCCCTATATCGGTCAGAAGCATATCACTACTTTTATAAATACGATCTTGCATAGACGCGGATGGTACGCCCGGATAGTCAAAGAGGGTGAAATAAAACCGGGGGACTCATTCAAACTGATTCAATAAGCCTGTCAAGGAGACCATTGATATTAATACTTGGGGTTTTCTATGATGAATCCCTCAGTCTTTTCAATTTTTCTTTGTCCATCCATAGTTTCAACAATCCAGAGTGCATTTAASTCTTTTCTATCTGACACCAATTTATTCCCTTCTTCAAAATTCAAAACCATRAGAGCGGTAGCCCAACCRTCCGCTTYCATGCAGGMATKTGTAATTACTGAAACGGACAGCACATCCGTTTCAACAGGGTAACCGGTTCTTGGATCAATCGTGTGACCCAAWATYTGMCCATTTWTTTCAATRAAATTTCGATAATTYCCCGATGTTGCCATRGCTTTTCCATCAAGATKTACAAYTGCAGATAATTCTTCTCYGGGARRWRMAGAGATTTYAGGRTCAATAATTCCMACCCGCCARWGCTGRCCGTTYTGRTTTWTWCCTGCACAGCGRACTTCTCCGCCAATCTCWACAAAAACRYTTTCAAARCCWTKTTCAAGRRTCCATTCAAWAAYYTGGTCCACACCGTACCCTTTYGCAATSGCATTSACATCCAGTTTTAAATCAGGATTTAATTTTCTTACGCCTTTTGGCTCTAAGATGATATTTTGATACCCCGTCCTATTTTTTAATTCTTCAATTTGAGCATCGGTGGGTAATCCCTCTTTCGGATTAGGACCAAAACCCCATAAACTCATGAGGTCAAATACAGTGATATCAAAAGCGCCCTTCGTCGCTTCAGAAATTTCCAAACTTTTGGAAATAACATTTCTCAGATGCGGTGAAACCACTATCAATACCTGTTGCCGATTTTGATTGAATTGTGAGATCTCACTATTTGGGTCCCAGATTGACAAATGCTGATTCACCAATGTTAAAACAGAATCAATACCTTTCTGAATTTTCCCCTGATCTATTACAGAATTTTCAGTAACGATTTTTACAGAATAGGTCGTACCCATGGTTTGCCCGGAAAAAGTATATAATTTCAAAGGTGAACTGCATGCCATCCATAAGAACAAAAAGCCCAAAAATAATAGGGCTTTTAATTGAATGGGTTTAAAAGGTAGTTTATCCAAAACTGTCATAAGCAATCATTTCTGGAATAACTCATTACTGGTAATAATCAGCCAATAGATGCTCTCACTTTTTTCAGTAATTCAAGTGTCAGGCGAATCCCTTCCATCTCGCTGTGAGTAGTCCCTTCATATTCTATTCCCACATAACCGTTATAACCTGAGTCTAAGACAATTTTCATCATTTTATCGTAGTCGGTGCCAGTTTCATTTCCGCTCGTATCGAATTCATGACTTTTAGCACTCACTGCTTTGGCGTAGGGCATGAGTTCCCGCACTCCCTTATATCGGTCGTACCATTCATCACCTTCAATTCTGAAATTACCAAAGTCCGGCAATGTACCAACACGTGGATGACCTACTTTTTCCATTACCGCTGAAAGCCATTTACCATTGGATGAAAGGCCGCCATGATTCTCGACAATCGTGTTAATGCCCATGGAATCACTGAATTCTGTCAACCGACTTAATCCATCGGCCGCTAATTCAATCTGCTCATGGTATGATCCTTCACTGCGAGCATTTACCCGGATGGAATGGCAGCCCAAAAACTTCGCTGCTTCTGCCCATTTATAATGGTTTTCCACAGCAGTTTTACGTTTGCTATCATCAGGATCTCCCAGGTTGCCCTCACTGTCGCACATGATAAGCAGGCTTTTCACATTGAGATCGTGGGCCCGTGTTTTCATTTCCTTGAGATAGGTGGCATCCTTGGCCTTGTCAAAAAAGAAGGTGTTCACATATTCAACGGCGGAAATGTCAAATTTATTTTTCGCGATAGAATAAAAATCTAAATGGTCAATATCTTTGCTTCTCAAAGCGCGGTGCAGAGACCACTCTGCCAGAGATATTTTAAAAGCCACAGGCTTTTTTATATCCGAGAGCAAAGATCCGCGGAGTCCTGTYGCGGCCAGCCCCCCAGYGATTGAGGCACTGWATTTAAGGAAATCCCTGCGCTTCAAATTAGAGCCTGCGGATGCGAATATTCCGGAACCATACTTCTTCGCCATGGTGCTGTAGTCCTATATGTCCTTCGGCAGTTTTGGCAAAATGGGGCATGGATTTGAATTTACTATTGGCAATCAGTTTGTTCAGGGTTTCACTGCCATACTCATATCCCAATATTTTTGTACCGTTCAGCCAGTGTTCCACACGGTTATCTTTCACAATAATTCGGACCTGGTTGAACTCACCAACCGGTTTAACCACCATTGTTGAGGGAGCGATCAATCCGTAAAGGGCGCCAGCGGATGTTAGCGCTATTTTACCATCTGTATGTGCCATGTCGTCAAGTACTTGCATTTCCGGGGCTGACTGCCAGATCCAATCCCCTTCTTCTGTGGCAAAATAAAAAATACCGCTGTTCCCTTCCGGGGAAATTTTCCACTCAAGCTGGAGCTCAAAGTTTTTATAAATCTCATCAGTGATTAGGTCCACACCTCGAGGAGGTATTGTTTTTAGGGTGCCGTTTTCAATGGCCCAACTTTCTGACGGAAATCCCGATTGATTATAACCGCGCAATCCTATCACTTGTTCACCATCAAAAAGAAYGGTCCAMTCATTGGATTGKGAWGAACWWTCAGCAATCATGAAAATAAAWATAAGAAAACTGATTWTTTTCATTTTATTAGCTCTTYGGGTTCCACTCACCGCGGGCTACGGCAGGGATAAATGTATCAATGTCAGGATTTGGCAGGCGGATGGTTTTACCCTGCTCAGCACTCATGTAAGCTGCCATAAGCAGGCGAGTAACATCCAGGCCGTCATCAAAATTTTCCTCGGGACGTTTTCCCTCTAAAAAGGATTCAACCATGTGGCGGTTTTCTGCAGTATAGCCGTACACTTCCGCCTCATTACTGACAACAGGCATGGCGCCTGATTCCGCATTTTGTTTTTCTACCAAATCCTCACCTTCTGAGCCGGTTACTTTACGGCTGAAAAACAGTTTGAGGTCTGGATCAAGTGTATTTATAAACATGGAATATTCCGGTCCAAGAAGTTCCATACTCAAACGGAGACCTTCGCCCACAAAACACCACGATGTGGTTGTTTCAACGATGAGTTTATTACTCTCCTCATCTAGATATTCAATGAGTGAGCGAGCGAAATCCTCTGAAGGTCTTTTTAAATAATCAGTTTTTCCACCGCTGTTATCGGACAGTATTTTTGCGTATTCTGGCCGCTGCCATTTCAGGCAATCGGTATGGGCGGTGACGCAGATGGGAGTCAGAGAATCTCTGGCTTTACCAGGTTCTGTCAGCATAAACCGGGCTTCCTCAACGGAGTGGCACATCATATCATTGAGTACACCTCCACCCTGAAGAGATCCTTCCCAGAACCATGGCATGTGGGGACCACTGTGTTCCTCGGCTGCCCGAGCCAAATAGGGCCTCCCTGTAATTGCAGCTCCTCGGGCCCAGACAATTTCTTTTCCCCGGGTTATGGAAGGAGAAAAAACCTGGTTTTCCAAATAACCATCCAGGAGTCCGACACTTCGGGTTAACTCCAATATTTTTTCGGCTTCAGCAACATTGCGGCCCAACGGTTTTTCACAGGATACACCGATTAGTTCACCCTTGCCGGTAGAAATAGCGCTGGCGATTTCTTCAAATGTCTCAACCCGTGCAAAGTTGGGAGAACAGACCCACAGGGCATCAATATTAGGATCAGCGACCATATGGGTAATCGTATTATAGGCCTTAGCTTGGGCACCAACGCCAACTGTACGTGCCAGCGCTGCTGATTCCTCTGCAGATGATTTTGTCCGGGACATGACGCCAATAACATCCACATCCCGTACCGAAATGAGTGACTTAATATGAAAGCGGGTAATAAATCCGCCGCCAATAAATCCAATTCCTAATCTTTTTGAAGGCATTTTTTCTTTAAATCGATTTTATTTCAGCTTCTGACACCTTTGTATCATCTTTAAAGAATATAAGGAAAATAAAGGCGGAAACAGTACATAAGAGTGCTGGAACGAGGAAGAATTTCCACCAGATCGTATCGCCCTSAGCTGTTTTGAATCTATCCCAAATATATCCCGTAAATAAGGTTCCGAGAAAATTGCCTACACCCAAGGTGAAAAATGTCAACATGGCTTGWGCCGATGCGCGCATATCATCCTTCGCTTTCATATTTACATATATCTGGGAGGTTACAAAGAAAAAGGCGAAACCAAACCCGTGGAGAGTCAGGGATGAAATTATCACGGGGAGGTTGGGTACCATAAACAGAAAATATCTGATGGGCCAAGCCAGGATCCCTATAACCATGGTCACTCTTATACCAAATTTTTTGATTGATAAGTGAAGTAAGAACAAGAGGACGAATACTTCGGCAATTTGGGCGACGGTTTTTATTCCAGTTAGCCATGCTGTCTTAGCTCCCATATCCTCAAGAAAAGGGGCAGTTGGTATATAATAAAACTGTAGTTCAGTGGTTACAACAAATGAAACCAGCATAAAAATTAAAAAATTTCGATCTTTCAGAAGTGATAAGGCTTCTAGAAAAGCCAGAGGATTCTTTCTGCTTGCAATCGGAGGTGTTTTGGGAAGGGTAAAACAAAACAAGCCCATAATAATGGAAATCACACCAGCAAACATAAGTAGATCGCTGCCTCCAGTCCAATTTTGAGTTTGCCAAGTGCTGCGCATAAATGTTACCATCCAGCCAACAGCAATCCAACCCACAGTACCCCACATTCGGATTTTACCGAAGTCTTCCTCTGGATTRTCGAGATTTCTAAARCAAATTGAATTGGTGAGGGCAAGTGTCGGGGCATAAAAAAGAGAGTAAATGAACATCCAAGTCCACATAGAGCTGAAGTCTTGATTGGTTGCAGTTAAAAACAGGAATAACGCACCAATTAGATGAGCCATGCTCAAAAAGAGCTGTGTAGGCATGATGCGGTCTGCGATCTGCCCGCCAACAAACGGGGCAATAATACAACCCAACCACAAACATCCATAAATGGCAGCTATTTCACTTCCTGTAAACCCAAGTTTATCCAGATGGGCTCCCAATGCTGTCGTCCAAGAGCCCCAAATGGCATATTGGAGAAACATCATAATTCCAAACTTAGATTTATTAGACAAAGGATTATACTTTAGATTTATCTACAGGCTCAATTGTATGTGTATCCTCATGCCATTCCATTTGCTTTCCCTGCAGATAAGATTCGGTAGCCATATGACAGGCCACCGCTTCATGGAGTGCTTGTTCTATATCGCATTTTGGCTGTCCACCGCTACGGATTGCATCAAGCCAATCCTTAACATGAAGATGGGTAGGGTCAACCCGCTTCCCCTCACGGTAGGTATAGAGGAGTCCTTTGTTGGCGAAATAGCGGGATGTTGCAGATGTAATTCCATCAATTTGTTTAGATCCGGGTGAGTAGGTGTAAATCGGATACTGTGTACTGATGATACCGCTTTCCAGACGATCCTTATATCGGGTTGATTCCGAATCTGCTTTCACAATAAATCCATGAACTGATCCCCCTCCACTTTGACCTCCCATCTGCATAGTTGCGTCGTGGCCCATGATCCGGTTTCCACGAGGATCATTACTCGARAGTGTTGCGCTATAAAGAATGGTCAGATCTTTATCCGGATATTCAAAAGTCGCATTCCAGACATCCGGGACGTCTCGTCCATCTTTGTAAAAATAAATTCCTCCTGATGAGGATGCATATTTGGGGATACCCAAGTCCATAATTTGATTTATGGCATCAAAATCATGAGATAACAGATCACCTGAAAGACCGGTGCCATAATCAAACCAGCAGCGCCAACGGAAAAATCGTCTAAGCGCTTCTTCCCCGAACGGTATTTTGTTAGGCGACGGCTCCTGAAAAGTATCCCAATCAATCGTTTGAGCATTGCCTTCGGGATGGATGCCCCAAACCCACGCACCCCAGGGAGAATTACGGTTTGTAGCTAACTCAACCAGGTTTATCTTGCCTAATAAGCCCTGTTTAATGATCTGTYTTGCTTTYTCATTGGCMTCTACCTGCCGRTTCTGGTGCCCGAGCTGRAAGGTTATTCCCGTTTTCTTAACTTCATTGTAAACTTTAATCGCTTCATCAAATGTACGGGTGAGTCCTTTTTCGCAATAAACGTTCTTCCCTGCTTTGGCAGCATCAATAGTAATACGAGAGTGCCAATGGTCCGGAGTGGCAACAATCACAGCATCAATATCTTTAATGTTTAATAAATCCGTATAATGTGTGTATCGCGTCGCAGTTTGCTTTGGTTTTCCACCCGGTCGAACTTCATTTTTCGATGCATCAATGCCTTGCTCGGCCCGGACGTCAAATAGATCGCAGACCCCCACAAGTGATACGTTGAGATCTTCCTGTTGCATGAAAGTCTCAAAACCTTTGTCAAGTTTGTTCTTACGGGCATTTTCTGATACAGTATCGGTCCATTCTTTGGTGGCAAAACCGGCACCGCGAATCAGATGCGACCCTCTGCCGCCGTACCCGATTATCCCCAACTTTAGATGGCGGCTGTCAGATAAACCACTGATCACAGCCGGTGGTGATTTTTCCTGAATAAGATCGCCTAAAAGATTTGATTTCCTTAATGCGTCCCTGCGTATTTTTTTCCAGAGATTAACCAGAAACAGTCCAAACACCGGGATGGTTGCCAGACCCTTTAGAATCTCCCTACGATTCATATTTTTTCCGTTATCTTTATCTGTATTATCACTCATGAACAGTCTCCATTAATTTGATTTCCGATTGGGRAAAAATCTATCCAAACCGATGATATGGCTTGTGGGGAATGAATRAATTACCCACAGCGCACACGCTTCAATCAGATTTTTATTCACGATTATATAACTCCCTTCTCCCGGTTTGGAATATTCCAAACCCAGAAAGGGAGGGGCAAATAAATAGTATAGAAGTACAAATCCCATCCCGATCAATGCCGTATATCGACTAAATAATCCCAATAACAATGAGGCACCCACCAGTGTCAGTCCCCACATATTCACATAATCTGAAATAGTTAATAAAGTCGGGTCTGAAACAATGGTCTCTGCCAGTCCTGAAAACAGCCAYTTAGAATCCAGAAGATAAGCAGCTGAAGACCAATAAGGATTGATCAGTTTGGATACTCCTTCATACAAAAAATGCCAGCCGATGAGCACACGTAAAGTGACTAAACCATACAACTGACATTTRTTTTTCAWTATAGATGAATCTAAACCACTCATAAATTTTACCCTCTTTTGACTTGAGAAACCGACCGTTCTATGGATTTGTCCAATCTCGTGATTGAATGTCCATTGACCGTAGAACTGTAACTCTCTACAATGAGAATGTAGCGTCTATGACGGTGAAAGACAATAGAGGATGGGACCTACAGAATCAATTAACTGAATCACAACTGATATAAACAAAAAACCCCGCTAATGCGAGGCTCTTGCTTTAATCCTATCCCTTTGGGTGGGGGTTATTTCAACAGCACCATCTTCTTGGTCTGCACAAATTCTCCTGCTTGTATCCGATATAGATAAACACCAGCACTCACTGGCTTACCGTAGTCATTAGTAGCATCCCAGATAACTGATTTAAAGCCTGCATCCTGGGTTTGGTTGATAAGAGTTCTTACTTGYCTRCCCAGCATATCGTAAATGATGATATTCACGTGACTTTGTTYTGGCAGKTCGTAGCGWAKTGTTGTGASYGGRTTGAAGGGRTTAGGAAAGCYATTTTGTAAACTAAATTTAGTTGGAGTTAAATTTTCACCAAATTCGTCTTCAATAATATTGTTGGTTACACCATCATCCCAGTAAATATCATCCAACCCAAATTCACATGACGCGCCATTGATTTCCAGTATGACAAACTCATAACTCAACATTCGCAGATCAATAAACTCTCCCCTGATATCTTCCACGGGTATTGATGCCTGTCCCCAATTGCCATTCCTGACAAGGCCATAGGTTGTTTGGTTGGCCGGAAAGTCAACATAGGACTGATTTCCCCAGGCATCAATAATCCCTATTTTGAAGGAAATATTTGCCGGGATTTTGATCATAAATTTTAAATGTCCTTCTCCAAARTTGAATAGRTTRACTGGTTGWAYYGACATRATACCWGCRCCAAACCARCCTAMTCCGGTGGTTTGCCATGATATGCCGTTTTCACCTTCATAGGGTGGAATACTGCCTTCGCTTAASGTGCCTTCCCAAACGTAGATTTCCGCATCGTCWCCGRYTAYCAARCCGTTGTCAATCGGAGTTGTGTCCGTAAAGAGACCAAAGGTACCTYCCTGGAAAGTGGGYGGCCCGATATGAACTTCCCCYTGSCCGTTCCATTCCATAACTTTWAYRTAGTCAACRTACAT
The DNA here is from genome assembly GCA_002402135.1 of Fidelibacterota bacterium. GTDB lineage: Bacteria > Fidelibacterota > Marinisomatia > Marinisomatales > UBA2128 > UBA2128. The sequence goes on from NVVH01000002.1 coordinate 27,383, forward strand.
RTGAGCAGGRAAWGGCATRGAAAYCGGSRMTCCRYTWCCACCAATATAATCTGCATCTGTAAATAATCCGCCTATGGCCAGATTGGCTATAAGGTAAAAGGGTTCCTGAAATTCAGCAGAAACACTATCAATCGGAAATGGWTCTGTGTAAAGATYATRYTCMACGCTATCRTCAATAACAGTAAACCGAATACTGTCTGGATCCCAATACATACGATATACTAGAAATCTATCATTCAGGTTATCATAATTATAGTATGGTCTGCAGTAATCATCATCYGGRTCCCATGAAATRCTKGCGGCACCGGATGGATTTTCTGGGGTTACRGCYTCATCYGMATAAAAYAWAGCRTTMGCCCCAACCACTTGRTTAACRGTTGARTTGTCKGMRCCATTWCCRCCGTTGTGYTCRTCRTGTAAATCCCTGAAAKCYTGGCGAGAMCCCATTTCCATCAWATCRAGTTCWCCACWWCKKGGCCARKTRTAATTAGCCRTRCCYARRAGCCAWACMGCAGGCCATCCYCCWAGATCAAGRTCTGGYACTYKWAYTCKRGWYTCWATKASACCATAYTGWAYMGMRAYTTTTGMTTTTGTSGTMACCTTTCCCGAYGTATAGTTTAACGGATTYCCCCATTGGTCAACKATATCRGGWCCTGATTCTTCYWKKGCMGTAATRTGYAGSGCATTATTSCCCTGTTCACCAGGAAYTTCAGCTATCTCAACATTTTCTTCCTKRTAGAATTCCAGTTCACCATTGCCCCAGCCCCAWGMTCCATTTCCGGTAATCTTCATCCAGTCATCTAGATTATTAAAATTCTCTTCCCAAATGACGTCTCCAACCTGAGCATGACAAAATCCCACAGATAGAATTAAAAATATTAGTGTCTTTTTCATTTTTTTCACCCTTACGTTCATTAGCACCCCGGACAGGACTCGAACCTGTGACCCTCGGCTTAGAAGGCCGATGCTCTATCCAGCTGAGCTACCGGGGCATCAAATCTATAGGTGAATTTACAAATTAGTCGCAGTGCAGCGAAGAGGTAACGCAATTCAAAACGATTCTATTCCTTTTYTATCACCACCGCTGTACCATCCCTTTGGTCTCAACAAGCCGGTAGCCAACAATGGTCGCCGTGGTTGTCAGTATCATTGTCTTGTCCCCCTGAAGGTCTCTTTTTTAGCATCTTCCGTTCGTTCGCGGATGATACTGATAACCAGTAATATGCCACCTACCACCAGCAGAACCACACCGATCTTGACGATTGTACTTATATTAAGGACACTATCAAGTATCCAGTACAGAATGTAGAGTGCAATAATWGCYGCKCCTGCCAAGGCAAGATAGATGCCGGAAGTCCTCAATAATTTCTGTCCAATCAAGTTTGCCATTCTAATTTATTTCTAACTAATGGATTAACAATCTCTCGCCCTTGAAATTACTGCTTTTACGCTAAAGATTCATTGTACATTTGTTGTGGAACCAAAGATGCGTATCTGGACATTCGAAGGAGGCTACGATAAGAATTTCACCTACCTTATAGTCGGTGATGACGGACCGGATGCTGCCATAGTGGATGCGGCTGTTCCTTTCACTCAAATTAAGCAGCTCATCGAAATAGAACAGCTCAGTGTAAAGTATCTCCTAATAACCCACACTCATGGTGACCACACGGCTTATACCAGAGAGTACCTTTCAGAGTTAGACGATATCCAGACCGCTCTCTTTGGAGGTGGGTCTTACGCTGATGCACTTTCGCTGAGTGACGGTGAAACCTTATCGGTAGGGCAGCTGAAGATAAATGTGATTCACACACCGGGACACTATCCGGACTCAGTATGCTTTCTGACTGAGGAGTGCCTTTTCACCGGCGATACCCTATTCGTAGGACGTACTGGCCGGACTATCAGTATGCAAAGCGATAGTCGCCAACTCTATCGGAGTGTTTATGAGAAACTCCTGACGTTATCGGGTAAAACTGTCATCTACCCCGGGCATAATTATGGTCATCAGCCGACCATTACCCTAAAAGAAAACATTGCGACCAGTCCCCTGTTGCAAGCTGAGAGCGAAGATGATTTCGTGGATCGCATGGCACAATACGAGCGATCCCGTACGCCCGGCGGTTAATCAAATTCCCGAGTGACAGCCACGTCTCTATTTTGTAGATTCCGGTAGATTTAAAACGATTGACACAAAGGAGGTTCAGCATGAGAAAATCTGCATTCGGAATACTAACGGTCGCATTTGTGTGGCTGTTGATGGTTGGCACAGCATTTTCAGTTCCGCCACAGGGTGAGGATGACATCCGCGAGTACATGAACCGGTTGGAAAGTCTTATCCGCGAGAAGATTGAAACTAATGTTCATACGGGGCGCTACCAGCTACAGTCCTTCTCTATTGAGCGGACTCACTGGCATTACATGCTCGATACAGCTACCGGTGAACTTTACCGGATGGAACTAGGCAGGAAGCCACAACARAGTGAATGGATGCTCATCGCCAAGGGTATTCTCGATCCSGGGGAYCTGCCTCCACTGKAAGMAYCGAGTATCTCGGTACCAAATYCGGATGAAGAGAGTGATTAATTTGTTATTTGCACAGTAACGGAATGACTTGGGCCGCTGTATGTCGAATTGGMCAAGAAGRGATCAAAAAGCGCTTTGCCCAAAGCCTSTTTCATCATTTTAATATGTTGAGATGGAACACKATCCTCTTTTTGCTCCTCATRATGGTCCACCCTTCACAAGCAGACGTAAACCTGAAAGAGGTATCGGCTAGTGATATCCTCTCCGCCGTGGCTGAATATAAAGGTGAGAAGGCTGTGCTTGTGAATTACTGGGCTACCTGGTGCGGGCCGTGCGTGGAAGAGTTTCCTATGATCGTTCATCTTGCCGAGCAATTTGCTGATGACGCCATCATCCTGTTCGTCTCCACTGATTGGCTCGATGCTAAGCAGAGGGTAATCGAATTCCTCCAAAAGCAGGGCRTAACAGGTCTCTCCTTAATCAAGAATCAGAACGACAACGAGTTTATCGACTCTATTTCTAGGGAGTGGTCCGGGGCGCTCCCTTTTACCATTGTATACGATAAGAATACCGGAAATGTTGTAGATTTCTGGGAAGGAAAACAACCTGAAAAGAGATTTTTTTATGCCATTGAAAAAGCAATAAGTGAAGGAAACCAAAGATGAAAAAGTCTTTATTATGGATACTTCCGCTCATGTTAACTGCTGTTGTATCCGCTGGCGAACTTGAAATTGGATCGGATATACCGATGGCCGACATGAAAATGCCAGACGTAAGCGGTAAAACTGTGAGCCTGAATGACGCCAGAGGAGAGAATGGTCTGCTGGTGATTTTCTCCTGCAATACCTGTCCCTGGGTAGACAAATGGGAAGATCGTTACATCACGATCTCCCAGAAGTTTCAAATAGAGGGTGTGGGCACTATTGCCATCAATTCCAATGAAAACACTCGCAAAAGAGGTGACAGTCTGGACGACATGATGAAACGTGCCAATAAAGCGAAGTACGACTTCTACTACACCATGGATGAAGAGTCAAAACTTGCTTCAGCTTTCGGCGCCACWAGRACCCCGCACATCTACCTTTTCAACRACGAGGGTAAACTGGTYTATCGCGGCGCCATTGATGATAATGCAAAAAAAGCAGAAAAGGTGAAAAACCCGTACCTGATTGACGCCTTTGAAGCCATGATTTCTGGTAAGGAGATAAAGACCACTTCTACCAAGGCAYTGGGCTGTGGYATCAAGTTTGCCAGCAATTAATAAGTATGTAATAATGGAAWTATTTAGCGATGGAGGAAGATTTACCTTAAACTTTCAGGCCTCAGTTATTCCTTCAATTCTTCGGAGCGTAGCGCAGCCCGGTTAGCGCACCTGCTTTGGGAGCAGGGGGTCGCGAGTTCGAATCTCGCCGCTCCGACACAACAGAAGCCCCGTCTTGAAAGCTCTTTTCTTGACGGGGCTTCCTTATTGCACTTATAACCAACCTTAGTTACCTTCATTTAGTAATACTTAGGCGGTATCCGTCAAATAACGGATATCATTTTGACGGATATCACTTAATTGCAACGGAGGAGAATAAAATGAAAAACTATAAAATATTTGTGAGTCCGTTGGGTGGACGTGAAGCGGTAAAACTTGGATGGTCTTGGCCTGGCTTCTGTTTTAATTGGATTTGGTGCTTTGTTAAAAAACTCAATGTTCACGGTGCTGGTATTTTAGTTGCGACGTTTATATTAGGAATTATGAGCTTTGCATCAGAAGCGTTGGGTATACTTACTAACTTTGCTGGGATTGGGATTTCAATCTGGTTAGGTGCAACTGGCAATTATTTACGCGAAGAAAACTTGTTTAAACGCGGATTCGCGTTTAAAGGAACTGTTTCAGCTGAAACTCCTGAAGGTGCAATCGCAATGTATGCTAATGAAAATCAAGACTAAAGGCCACCCAACCCCCACCCAAAGGGATAGGATGTAACCTCACCGTGTTTGAACTGGGAGCGGTAGGTAGAGCTGGATTGATGATGAGCATTATGTGATCTATCTGAGTTATGGTCTTTAATCGTTTTATAAAATCCCTAAAAAACGTAACTACACTCGTGGCAATCCCTCGTGTTAATATTGCMCTATTTATCTTACTGCAAATTGCTGCCATGGTGACCTATCCAGGCGGAACGATAAAGGACAAGACCACCGATGGATATTCATTCATTCTAAATTTCTTTTCGGATCTTGGAATCTATACCGCATACAATGGGGAAAATAATTTCTTTTCCATGGGGTTATTTATCATCGCCTTGACKCTGGGAGGTRTCACATTCTCTATTTATTATCTCGCCCTTCCACAATTTTTTAAGGAYGACAAAACAAATTATTCCATTGCTATTTTAGGAACAATTTTCGCACTTGCAGGCAGCATCAGCATGATCGGAGCCGGGTTTACACCTGGCGATCTATATCCAGATCCACATGATCTCTTCGCCAACTGGATCTTCAGGTTTTATCWGGTGACGGCCTTTTGTTAYACCATGGTGATTTTCCGATCCAATATTCTGCCGAACAAATACGCTCTGGGATACGGTATTTTTACCTTATGTATCGCTATRTATATAGGTGTATTGGAATTCTCCTCATCACCCCAATCGAGCCTGTCGGCTTTGATTTTCCATGTAGTTGCCCAAAAGATGGTCGTGTTGACATTTTGCCTRGCAATTGTGTATCAAACATTTGGGTTCTCTTCGAATAAGAGTCTGTTCAATGCAAAATAATCCCTACCCAAAAAGATRCGATTTAACTCCCGCTTTGAGCGGGGTTTTTTATAAAACTATAAATAGATTCAGACACTAATTGAGGAGTTAATCATGACACTTAAAACTTTTATTACCCTACTCTCTCTATCTCTGGTAACACTTCACCCTCAAATCAGCAACAGTCGTCCTGTTTCCACCTATTCCATCGTCGCCTACGATGAAGAGACAGGACAGTTGGGCGTGGCCGTCCAGAGTCACTGGTTTGCTGTAGGTCAACTGGTACCGTGGGCGAAGTCCGGTGTAGGCGCGGTGGCCACACAGTCATTCGTCCGTGTGGAGTATGGACCGGATGGCCTGGCCCTCATGGAACAGGGCGCTTCAGCAGTGGATGCTCTCGCGCGCCTTGTAGCCAGTGATGATCAAAGAGCTGTACGTCAGGTGGCGATGATTGACGTCAACGGCAGCGTTGCAGCTCACACTGGAGACCGGTGCATCGATATGGCCGGGCACCACGTTGGAAAAAACTACTCCGTGCAGGCTAACCTCATGGAGAAAAATAGTGTCTGGCCGGCCATGGCTGAAGCGTTTGAGAACAGCGAAGGTGATCTTGCCKACCGCATGCTGGCAGCTCTTGACGCAGCTGAAGCTGAGGGCGGAGACATACGCGGCCGTCAGTCAGCAGCCATGCTCATTGTTTCTGGTGACCCTAGTGGGATAGAGTGGCAAGATTTAGTTCTCGATCTCAGGGTGGATGACAGTCCACAACCACTGGTAGAACTGAGGCGGCTGGTGAGGATCCATCGGGCCTACGAACACGCCAATYGAGGCGACCACTATCTGGAGGAAAACCAGATTAATGAAGCACTWAAGGAATATCGCTTRGCTGCCAGCTTTTATCCAGAGAATGTGGAACTCCCCTACTGGACTGCTGTGACGTTAGCCGGGATAGATCGCTTAGAGGATGCGCTGCCAATCTTCCACAATGTCTTTGYTACAGCTCCCAACCTGCGAACCATGACGCCACGACTGGTTAAATCTGGATTACTACCAGATGATCCTGCGTTGCTGGCTAGAATCATGAGCCAGTAAAACATGCCAGAGCTTCCAGAAGTTGAAACCGTCGTTCGATCCCTCAGACCACAGCTCATCGGCCGCACGATTTTGGTATTCGAACCTATCTGGCCCAAGGTTATCGAAGCTGTATTACTTGATGACTTCACTGCCGCGGTTGAGGGACAGAAGATTAGAGATGTTRCCCGGCGGGGTAAGTTTATTTTGCTTCATCTGGACAGCGTGCACCTCGCAGTCCACCTCCGCATGACCGGGACTCTCTTCATCACCAGAAAGCCGGTTACAGACTTCCAGCACATCACGGCTGTTTTTCATATCTCAGCCCGAGAAAAACTCTTCTTTCGAGACACCCGTAAGTTCGGCAGAATCTACCTCTACCGTGATCTTGAGGTGCTTGATCGCAAACTGGGAATTGAGCCTTTRGGAGWSGRWTTYACYRCMGAATGGTTAYRRGAAAAYCTGCGAATACGGAAAAGGCAAATGAAGGCCCTACTGTTGGATCAGACGTTTCTGGCAGGCTTGGGGAACATTTACGCCGACGAGGTTCTCTGGCGGGCAAAAATACACCCACTGAAACTCTCCAACACGGTTTCCAGTACTAAAACGAAAGCACTCCATGAAGCCATCGGTACGATCCTGACTGACGCCATTGCTGCCAATGGGACTACCATTCGGGATTTCACTTTTCAAGATGAACAAACTGGCGGATTCAACAACGAGCTCCAAGTCTTCCGGAAAGAAGATTCGGCCTGTCCGCGCTGCAGCACAACAATCAGAAAAATCCGTGCTGTCGGTCGGGGTACACACATATGTCCACGCTGCCAGCGACAATAGTTCATTTTACTTGGTTCGCATGTTCGAAGGGATAATATTAAAGCACACAGGAGATTGAACAAATAATGAACATTGAAATAGTAAAACGTTCTGACTTTAAATCATTTTTTGATATGAAGACCCGTTGGAAAGACATGGATGCTCTGGGACATATCAACAATGCCACTTTCCTCACCTATCTAGAATCTGGTCGTATCGAGTTAGTAAAAAAATGGGATTTCAAGAAGCCGCCTTTCATTCAGGCCTCTACAAAGATTGATTACCTTCGTCAGCTTTCACATCCTGCCAGCTTGCAGATCGGACAGAAAATCTCACGGGTGGGTCACAAGAGTTTCGACATCCTTACGGGCATCTTCGAAGAGGGTGAAGAAAAACCGGTGGCCCAGGCAGTCACAACTCTGGTGGGTTTTGATTAYGAAAGTCAGAAAACGGTGTCAGTTCCTGAGGTTATCCGGCAGGCGCTGGAAGACTAGAGTGCTTCCTTCACTGCCRACAGCAGGCGGTCAAACTCTTCCTCGTCAAAACCCACTGACTGATAAAGWATTGTGCCGTCCCTTCCGATTAGATARGTACGGGGAATGAACTTAGAGGCAAATTTACTGTAGATACTAAGCTCGGGGKCAGCCGCTACCGGGAAGGTATACCCCTTATCTTTAACGAAATAAGCCAACTCATGAGAAGAATGCTCTCGTCCGATGCCCAGTAGAAGGAGCCCCCGATTACGATAAGCCTCCCACACTTTGGACTGTAGATGYGGCATGGCCTTCAGGCACGGGGCGCACCAAGTRGCGAAAAAATCCAAGACGTACACTTTTCCTTTTAAACTGCTGGAAGAGTAGATAGTACCGTCGGTAGTGCTAGCAGAAAAATCGGGAACTACCTRTCCCACACTGGTGAGTGTTGTAGCAGGATCTACATCATCCTGAGATAAAGCAATACCTCCCAGGAACATCATCAGTATTGTCAATTGGCGCATGATGTTACTCCTCTTCTCCAGGCTTAATAGGACGGCGAGTCTGCTTGAGTGTACTGCGTTGGTGTTTTTCTAAAAGTCGTTTTTCTTTTGCTCTTTTAGACGGTTGAGTTTTCTTGCGAGTTGTCGGTTTGTCAGCAGCTTTCCGCAGCAAATCGACAAATCGCTCACGGGCCTCTTTTCTGTTCTGGCTTTGTGTACGATGATTCCGGGCGTCTATCACCAGAACTCCCTTATCTGTCATTTTACTCCCTGCCAAAATCTTTAATCGCTTTTTGACAGCGTCCGGTAATGAAGCCGAATTCTCCACATCAAAGCGAAGTTGAACAGCGGTAGAAACTTTGTTTACATTCTGTCCACCGGGTCCGGAAGCGCGGACGAACTTTTCTTCCAGATTTGCCTCTTCTATAGTTATCTGTTCGGTAATCTGTATTAGCCCCATCTATCAGGTTACTCCTGATCCTTCTCTTTTCTCAGTCTGTGATCTCTGGCATCCTTGGCGATTTTCTTTGCTAACTCATCGTAAACCTCGGAAGATGGTTTGTTTTTTCCCATTTTATTCTCTTCTTCCAGAAATCTCTTTTTTCTAAGTCGAAGTCGCACAAAAACAGAAAATAGAATAATGGCTGCAACATAAAAGATTGCAAAGTATGTCATCGACATCCCGATTATCTCCCCCGAAAAGATATCATGAGTTCACTCCGAAATGATGTACAAGTTGTATGTTTCTATCAATTATGAAAACCATTAAAATGGTTGAAAACCCTTGTAACTTTCTGGAAACCCACGACTTAACTCGTGGGTTGCTCCTGTAAATATATGCAATAGAACCGTTTTAACGGTTTTCTTGCACTGTAATTGTCTTTATGAACTAAACTCATATCTTTAAAGGTAATTTTAATTTAYAAMTAACTTCATYCATCTTTTACTCTCAGCGGTAAGTTACCTCTCTTTCCCCTAAACCAATTGATACCCTTAAGTATCCCTGGTTGATGAACAAGCCACTTCTCCAGACGATATTTTCCGGGAAACCAGATGAGCATCAGCCCAATGAGCATGGTAAGCAATCCTTGTCCCGGCAGAAAMAGCATAACGATTCCCAGTGCAAGAAACAGAAGACCAACTGCTGTACGTACAAGGTGAACTACCAGAAGAATCGCCGGATGACTTCCGAGATTTCTTGATGGTGGCGGCTGTTCATGTAAAAAATAGTCTTCAGGTATTCGACTCACGAGCCAGGGGATAACAGCAAGCGATCCGAAGAACATGACAGCACTGGTAATACTTCCCCAAAGTAGTAAATTTTCCTGCTGACCAAGCCAACCCGTTATAGATTCCCATAACTCTGTCATTTATTTTCAGTCAATTGCATATATCGGTAACAATCTATTGTGTGATCATTCACCATTCCAACAGCCTGCATGTGAGCATAACAAACTGTGCTGCCGAAAAATTTAAATCCCATTGTTTTCATTTCCGCACTTATTTCATCTGACAAAGATGTTTTGGGCGGTATATCGTCAACACTTTTCCAACGATTCACAATTGGCTGGCCACCTACAAAATTCCATAAATAGTTTGAAAACGATCTGTGTTTTTCCAYCAGCTCCAGACATTTCTGAGCATTGTTCACCGCGGCTCGAATTTTTAACTTATTCCTGATAATCCCCTTATCAATCTGAAGCTCCAAGATTTTCTGCTCATCATATTCAGAGATTGTTTCCATGTCAAAATCATCAAATACTTTGCGAAAATTCTCACGCTTGTTCAGTACTATTTCCCAGCTTAATCCTGCTTGAAAGGTTTCCAAAATGAGAAACTCAAACATTAGTCTGTCTTCCCTGACAGGGACACCCCATTCTTCATCATGATATTTGACATAAAATGGTTTGTTCAGCGGCACCCAGCCACACCGTTGTTTGTCCATTTAACAAATTTACGGCATGTTGCCCGTAATGTCGAATTGTCAATACGGAAACTATTGACCACTTACTGACTATAACTCTACGAATRTGTAATATGACYTTATATTGGTTTTAAAACCTTAATATYTCATGGTCTCATGAATGAATCAGGTTAAATTTCACCAATGGTTTATGCTATGTTCAGTGATCTCTTTTATGTCACTGATCTGAAAACATGGTGGGGGTAGCTCAGTCGGTTAGAGCTCCAGGTTGTGGCCCTGGTGGCCGCGGGTTCGATTCCCGTCCCTCACCCAAATCAAAGGGATTTATGAAAGTTGATGGCAGCATTTTGAACTGAAATAATCTCAAACAGCATTAAAACTTAAAAGTTGAACGTATGTTGTAATCTCATTCTGTTTTTCCGTACCTTCTTGTCGATAACCTGATAAATCCGATATGCGCACTCTGACACGATATATTTTGAAAGGGCACTTTCTCCCCTTCTTCTACGCTCTCCTTATTCTGATTTTTCTGCTTTTCACCAATTTTCTTCTCAGGGCAGTGGATAAACTTCTGGGGAAAGGATTGTCATTTTCAGTAATCGTGGAATTCCTTTTTCTTAACACTGCTTGGATTGTAGCACTGGCCGCTCCCATGGCTGTATTGGTCGCAACACTCATGACTTTCGGACGTCTGGCAGAGGATAACGAAATTACTGCTCTCAGTTCTACGGGTGTCTCTTATTTTAGGATGCTCTGGCCGGCTCTGGCATTCAGCATTATGGTGGCGGGACCACTCATCTACTTTAATAACGCCGTACTTCCTGGAATGAATCACAGAGCCAAAGAACTCTCACGGGATATTTATCGGAAGCGACCAGACATCAATATCGAACCGGGCTATTTTGTGGATGACCTACCGGACTACAACCTGATCGTAGGCGGGAAAAAGGGGAGAGAATTCCAAGACGTCCGAATTTTCAGTAAAAAGAGCAAACCGACTCAGACATTTATTCAAGCCAATGAAGGCACCTTTACAGCAATGGATGATGCCATCCTTCTTAAACTGTTCGATGGTGAAATCCACGAGCTCGATTCAGAGAATAAGGAAAACTACAGGCGAATCATTTTTGAAGAACATCACATAAAAGTTCCTGCGAAAGATATGGAACTGAAGCGAAGTGATACCAAACCGAAGTCAGATCGCGAAATGTCTGTGGAAATGATGCAGGAAAAGATCACCTTCTACCAGGAAAAGGTTCAAAAAACTGAACAGAGAATTGTTAAGCATTTTAATAGCACCGACCCGGATTTAGAACCGCCCGATAGTTATGAGGAGGCGGTAACCATGCTCACTGCTCGACAGGAGGAAATAAAAAATAACACCGTGTTGAATTTAAAAGAGCAGCGATCTCAAACCAGACGTTTCAGGAATCTATCTCAACGTGTAAAAGGAGATTATAGTCTCATCCAGGCTTACAGGAAGAGCATTAATCGATACTCTGTCGAGATTCACAAAAAGTTCTCTATACCAGTGGCTTGTATCGTGTTTGTTCTTATCGGCGCTCCACTGGGTATGCTTACACGGAAAAAAGGATTTGTAATAGCCATTACCTTCAGCTTCGGATTTTTCCTTCTTTATTGGATGTTCCTTATTGCCGGAGAAGAATTCGCCGACCGCCTCCTACTGTCCCCCATCGCCGCCATGTGGGGACCTAATGTTATTTTAGGCTCGATCGGCATTCTATTGATGTTAAAGGCCACTAGRAGGAAAGGCGSGCTCATCTCTCTATTAGGAAGAGATAGAGATAAAAAGAGAAACCTTCAAGAAGATTCCCCGAGTTGAAGTTACCTCTGAAAAATATCGGTTCATTCATTGAGCAATACACAACTGATATCATCTCAGAACAACAGATGACATCGTGGCTAAAGATAGTCTATGAAGAAGGGTTGACCCACGAGGAGACAGATCAGGTCGTAAAAGCCATGCTCGATTCCGGTGAGACGTTCGACTTCTCATATTTAGGTAAGTTCGTGGCTGATAAGCACAGTACAGGCGGTATCGGAGATAAGGTTTCCCTCGTGGTTGGACCACTAATGGCTGCGGTTGGTCTCATCATCCCCATGATTGCCGGGCGAAGCCTTGGCCATACCGGCGGCACACTGGATAAGCTCCAATCCATCCCCGGCTACCGGGATAACCTCTCCATGGGTGAGTTCAAGAACACTGTAGAGACTGTAGGTATTGTCATGAGCGGACAGACTAAGGAAGTTTGTCCTGCTGATCAGAAAATGTACGACCTTCGAGACAAGACCGGCACAGTCGATTCTATCCCGCTCATCTGCGGCAGCATCATGAGCAAGAAGWTAGCTGAAGGGATTCAGGGACTGGTGATGGATGTGAAAGTTGGGAGTGGTGCCTTCATGAAAACTTTGGAAGAAGCCACAATCTTGGGGAGTGAATTAAAGCGGATTGGGAAACAGTTTGGCRTTCATGTGAAAATTGTACACAGCGACATGAGCCAACCATTGGGATATGAAGCAGGACTTTGGAATGAAGTAACTGAAGCGTTGGCGTCCCTTCGGGGTGAAGGTCCTGACGATCTGAAACAAGTTACGCTGGAATTGGGTTCCAGTCTTTTGCTCCAATCTGGAAACGCCGGTTCTGTTGATGAAGCGATGGAGATCCAGACACAATTGATAAGCAACGGAAAAGCGATGGAGAAGTTTGTGGAAATGGTCGCCGCCCAAGGAGGAGACATATCCGTTATAGAAAACCCGAAAAACTACCCGGCTCCCGCTTTCGAAGCGGAAGTTAATTCTAACCAGGATGGTTTTGTCAGCTCCATGGAAATGGTAGGTGTGGGCAATCTGGTAAACAAACTTACCATCCGCCGTAAAAACAACAAAAGGTTGCTAGAACCGACAGGTGGAATTCGATTCCTTAGGAAGATCGGTGATGATGTAAGTAATGGCAAACCACTAGCAGTCTGCTTTGGCAGTAATGAGGATGAAGTAATTGGTACTGCTGAAGAACTAAAGTCACTAATCAAAATATCGGAAGAACGTGTAGATCCACCACCTCTCTTCTACTAATCGAARTCTGAGCGGCGCCTCAAACTGTTCGGGTTGGTTTTGCTGTGAAGCTGACATTTTCCTGATGGTGWATATTTCTTTATAAAGTACTCTTTTTCCACCGGACAATTCGGTGTTACCAGCTCTTTCGTAATCTGACAGATTCCTAACTGCACAATTCCATCTGGTTTTTTGAATTCGGCATAGGGCAAACTCAGTGTATCATACRCGGCCTGCATGAATTCTACCCACGCAGGAAGTGCTGCCACATTTCCCATCTGTCCTTCACCAAGTGATATTTGCGGTGGTCCATCTACACCCATCCAGACACCTGCTGCCAGTTGAGGTGTAAATCCGATGAACCAGGCATCAGTCCAGTTTTGTGTGGTACCTGTCTTTCCACCGGCAGGTCGGTTAAATCCTCCATTCCACCACCCTACTCGMCGGCCTGTCCCTTTTTTAATTACGGACTGGAGCAGACTCGACATTATAAATGCGGTTTCTTCACTCAAAACTTCTTCGCGCTTGGGGAAAAACTGAGCTATGGTAATCCCATACCTATCATCGATTCGAGTAATGGACATGGGCTCGCAATAGATTCCACCGTTGGCGAAGGTGGCATATGCTGAGACGATCTCAATAGGTTTGACCTCAGACGTCCCAAGAGCTATGGCGTCCACAGCTCGAAGAGGTGTAGAGATATGCATCCGCTTAGCCATGTCAGCCACTTCGCGTGGGGGAATAAGTTCCTGAACCAATCGTACGGAAATCAGATTCAGCGAACGGGTCAAACCTTCTCTTAACGTTACCCTATCACCTACTGACCGGTCATCATTCCGTGGACGCCATTTCTTCCATTTACCATCGGCATCCATCACATTAATCATCACCGGCTGGTTCATCAATTTTCTGGTCACTGGATAACCGTTATCAATGGCGGCTGTATAGAGGAACGGTTTGAATACTGATCCGGGTTGTCGCTTGGCTTGCGTAGCCCGGTTGAAATCGTCATGATAATCCGGGCGGCCGCCAACCATTGCTTTAATGTAACCGTTTGTAGGRTCGACTGCTACCAAACTCCCTTGTACCAACAACTTSTTCCGCAGCTCCTCATAGAGTGGTTTTTCGCCTGCCAGCATCAATATTACTGAGTCTTCAGGATGAATGCCCAGCCACGCCAGTTCTTCGAAAAGTTCTCTATCCTCAATAAACTGCTCATTGAGCTTTTCCTGATTAGCTAGGACTGTACCGAGCATAGCAACTTCGGCTGCTTTTTGCATTCTTGAATCCAGAGTAGTGAATACTGTCAATCCATCCCTGTAGATATCGATACCCAATGAATCTGAAATCATTTCAAGTTGACGCCGCACATGTTCAGTAAAATAGGGAGCAATCCCTCGATCATCCATTAGATCCACTACATTTAGAGGCTCTGACTTRGCCGACTTATACCTTTTCCGGGATATTTTACCCTGATTCAGCATTAACATAAGAACCGTGTTTCTGCGCCGGAGAGCTTTCTCTGGATGTTTTATGGGGCTGTAATGTTCAGGTGCAGGTAACAAACCCACGAGAAGAGCAGATTCATCCAAAGTCAAATTCCTTACATCTTTGGCAAAGTAACGTTTTGCTGCAGCTTGGGCTCCGTACGTACCGTGTCCAAAATAGATAGAGTTGAGATACATCTCCATTATCTCATCTTTCGTATACCTTTTTTCCATCTGAACTGCCGTTAGGATTTCTTTAACCTTTCGACTGATGGTCTTGGAGAAACCGATTCGATCGTAAAGATTTCTCGCTAGCTGTTGAGAAAGAGAGCTGAACCCCTGTTTGTAACGCATGGCTGCGACGTTTACCACAACTGCCCTCAGGAAGTCGCGCATGGAAATTCCCCAGTGGTCATAATACCTGTGATCCTCTGARGCTACTACTGCATTTACGAGATCACTGTAATACCTTCCGGTAKATGGGTCGAAACTTCGCATTTGCTCCAAAGGGAGAAAGATGCGGCGCTGAGTGAAAAGTTCTTTAAGCATAATACCATCATCAGAATAAACTYTGGTTATAAGRTCRGGRTCAAAATTTTCCAGTTTCTCCAGTGGAGGAAGATCCTTGGAAAGAATTACGATATAAACTCCAGCTACAACAATTAACAAAAATAGGCTAATAAAAAATAGACCGAGAAGCCTGGGCCATGTYGTCCACTTTCTTTGTATACCRTTRGTCATCAATCTCAGATCACTTCAGATTWACTATACGATAATTTAGGCAAAGCGTTTCAATAAAAAATCGAGAAGATCGGATTTATACCATCTTCTCAGGAACTACCCATTGGTCAAACTGTTCTTCTGTGAGATAGCCGAGTTCAATTGCTGCCTCTTTCAGGGAAGTTCCGTCAGTCAAAGCTTTCTTGGCTACCTCTGCGGACTTGTCGTAGCCTATATGAGGTGCCAAAGCTGTCACCAGCATGAGTGAGTTCCGTAAATTATAATCGATTCTCTCCAGATTCGCCTTTATACCAACCACACAATTGTGGTTGAAGGAATTACTCACATCGCCCAACAGACGAATAGATTGAAGCAGATTGTGGGCGATAACTGGCCTGGAGACATTCAGYTCGAAATTGCCGGATGCACCTGCCACTGAGAGTGTGGTATTATTGCCTATCACCTGGAATGCAACCATTATCACAGCTTCCGCCTGAGTAGGATTCACTTTGCCGGGCATGATRGACGAGCCGGGTTCGTTAGYCGGTAGGATGATCTCGCCGATACCGCTGCGGGGGCCGCTCCCCAGCAACCGGATGTCATTGGCGATCTTATTCAGAGCTRCTGCCAATGTGGTCAGTGCTCCAGACATTTCCACAGCAGCGTCATGAGCTCCGAGACCTTCAAACTTGTTCTCGCCGGTGATGAACGGTAAGCCAGTCTTAGCAGAGATTCCTTCTGCGGATTTCTCCCCGAATCCGTCAGGGGCATTGATGCCCGTGCCCACAGCCGTTCCTCCCATTGGAAGTTCGTACAGATGTGGGAGAGCATTACGAATTGATCGAATTGCATGATCAAGTTGAGATGAGTAACCAGAAAACACCTGACCGAGCGTTAACGGCGTGGCATCCTGAAGATGAGTTCGCCCTAACTTCACGATGGATTTAAACTCTTCTGCTTTTGCCGAGAGAGYATCCTTGAGTCCTTCAACCTTTGGCAGAAGATTCTCGTTAACTGTGACAGCCGCAGAAATATTGATGGCTGTAGGAAAAGTGTCATTAGTGGATTGTGACTTGTTCACGTGATCGTTTGGATGTACGGGGTTTTTACTCCCCATCTCACCGCCTTTTATCTCGATAGCACGGTTCGAAATAACCTCATTTAAATTCATATTTGTTTGAGTTCCACTGCCAGTCTGCCAGACTACCAAGGGGAACTGATCGACATGTTTACCATCAATGACTTCCTGGGCAGCCTCTATAATGACCTCTGCCAGTTCCTTGTCAAGAATACCAAGTTCCGAGTTTACTTCAGCGGCAACCTCTTTTATAATTCCGTAGGCACGAATAAACTCAGCAGGAAAATGCTCATCTCCTATTTCAAAATTCTCAAGAGAACGCTGGGTCTGTGCTCCCCAATACTTGTCCGACGGAACCTTTATTTCACCCAGGCTGTCCCGTTCAATTCTAAAAGACATGGTTACACTCCTATTTTAGTTGCTTAGAGTCAGATATAATTGTAATGAGTCTGTTGAAACTAAGAATGAGGAAGGCTGGGGAAGTCTTTACTCCACATCCCAYATATCCACTCCTCTTATRAGRTCTTCCAAGTTRCCTTCYCCTAACTTCTTCTTGGCATTCTTWATCTGCTTTTCAAGCCTATCCTCATAGGTAGAACTTTYTGCCACATAAAGSACRCCTATWGGYGTAGGAAATTCTGTATCATARGTAAAATTTGTCAGAATATCAGCGATGTTCTTATCAGTCTCATTATGAACCAGTAAATCATCMRCAGAAAAATCACCGTTAATTGTTACCACCTCCGGTCTGAAGCCGTCCAGCCTGATACCTTTGTTCTTCTCTTTACCGAAWATCATGGGTTGACCGTCTTCCAACTCCAAGACGTGGTTATCTTTAGTTTCCTTTTCCGTCATGAGTTTGAAGGCACCATCGTTAAAGATATGACAGTTCTGGTACACCTCAAGGAACGATGCTCCCTTATGCCCATGAGTTCTTCCCAACATTTTCTGTAGATGACTCGGGTACCTGTCAATCGATCGGGCCACAAATGTCGCCTGAGCACCCAGCGCCAAAGCCGGTGGATTAAAAGGAGTATCCAGAGAGCCAAACGGTGTGGACTTTGTCACTTTCCCCAGTTCAGACGTCGGCGAATATTGACCTTTTGTCAAACCGTAAATCCGGTTGTTGAACAGAACTATATTAAGATCAATATTGCGTCGCAACACGTGGATGAAATGGTTACCACCAATACTGAGAGAGTCTCCGTCTCCGGTAATAACCCAGACAGAGAGGTCAGGTCGGGCCAGTTTCACGCCTGAAGCGATGGTCGGGGCCCGCCCGTGAATGGTATGGAAACCGTAAGTTTTCATGTAGTACGGAAACCTRCTAGAGCAACCGATACCGGAGATAAAAACGAAGTTTTCCCTAGGTATTCCCAGAGACGGAAGAATCTTCTGGGTCTGCGCCAGAATGGAGTAATCACCGCACCCCGGGCACCAGCGAACATCCTGATCCGGAATAAAATCCTGACGCGTCAATTTTTGTTTTGTTTCTGGACTCATCTGCAAGACTCCAATATTTCGTTGGCAACTTCTTCAATCCGATAGGACCTAATAGGTTTACCGCGAAGGACGTTCATCCCTTTAGCATCCACAAGATATTCAGCTCTGATRAGCTTCAGGAACTGTCCACGATTTAGCTCAGGCACGAGTATCTTCTGATATTTTAAAACGATCTCACCCAAATCTGCCGGCAGAGGRTTCACCCATCTCACATGAGCATGTGATACTGATTTTCCTTCCTCCTGCAAACGCATCACTGCTGTCCGGATAGAACCATAGGTACTGCCCCAGCCTAAAATCAATAAATCACCTGTGGGATCACCATAAAGTTCTGTAGGATCTATTTCGCGAGTGATACCGGCGACTTTTGCTTCCCGCAGCTCTACCATTTTCTGATGATTCTCGGGATCATAACTAACGTTCCCTGTACCGTCTTCTTTCTCTAAACCGCCAATACGGTGTTCTAATCCGGGTGTACCGGGAATCGCCCACGGACGGGCCAGCGTCTTCTCATCCCGGATATACGGCATGAAGGTCTCTCCATTAYTCTCGGTAAATTTCACCTCTATTTTCTCAAGATCTGTYAGATTTGGTARAAGCCACGGTTCCGATCCACTRGCCAGATAYGCRTCAGAGAGGACAATAATAGGCGTCATGTATTTWAGAGCCACCCGGCACGCTTCGTACGCTGTATAAAAACAGTCGCTGGGTGATATAGCAGAAATGACAGGTATGGGGGACTCACTGTTCCTGCCGAAAAGGGCTTGGAATAGATCAGCCTGTTCCGTTTTTGTCGGTAACCCCGTACTCGGTCCAGCCCGCTGAATGTTTAGTATCACCAGCGGAAGYTCCGTTATGACAGCCAGGCCCATGGCTTCGCTTTTCAGGGCRATCCCAGGACCGGAAGAAGCTGTAACGGCCAAACTCCCGGCGAAGGCAGCACCGATACTGGCGCCGATGCTGGCAATCTCATCCTCTGCCTGGAAAGTGCGTACACCGAAGTTACGGTAGAGAGACAGCTGATGAAGGATATCACTGGCTGGTGTAATGGGATAACCACCAAAAAACAGTGGCAGACCCGACTTTTCAGCAGCCGTCAGTAGTCCAAGTCCAAGGGCATAGTTACCGGTAATGTTCCGGTACGTCCCTTTAGCCAATGGGGCAGGCGCAACAGTGTAACTATTGGAGAAAACCTCAGAAATATCTCCGAAGTTATAACCGGCTTTCAATGCCCTAATATTGGCTTCCACAAGCTCTGGGCGTTTTTTGAACTTCATTTTCAGCCATTTAATAGTGGTCTCCATGGGACGACCGTACATCCAGAATGTCAAACCCAGAGCAAACAAATTCTTAGTACGCTCAACAGTTTTTATTGGAAGACCCATATCCTCCACCGCTTTAGAGACAAGTTTGGAGATCTCAATATCCAAAACTTTGTAATCGCTCAGTGAGCCATCTGTCAAAGGATCGGAATCATACCCGGCCAGCTTAAGATTTTTCGGCTGGAAATTGGATTTATTAGCAATGAGAGTCCCACCCGGCCGGAGGTCATTGATATGCATTTTGAGTGCGGCCGGATTCATGATCACAAGAACATCCACTCTGTCACCTGGAGTAAAAATWTCTTGGCTGGAGAATTGTATCTGAAATGCGCTGACGCCCGCAAGGGATCCCGCCGGAGCCCGGATTTCAGCCGGATAATCCGGGAAAGTTCCGAGATCATTCCCCACCATTGCAGTTGCAGCAGTAAAGCGATCTCCCATAAGCTGCATCCCATCGCCGGAATCACCGGCAAAGCGAATCACCACATTCTTTACGGGCTTCGTTTTATCTGACATTTATTTACTTAATAATAAGAATATAGTTGTTATTAATAGGTTGTGGAGCCGCTTCCCTCTTTGTTATCCGTATATCAATTTACCATCATTTGCGGGCTTTGACAATTGAAACGAAAGGAGATGGGAGATGGTTGATGGGTGATAAGTGAAGAATAGTGGATGACGAAAGAAAAAACCAACCAACGATTCTTGCATTTTGCCGTTGTTCGTCTTAAACTACGATTGAAATGACCAGTTTAGATACCCGAAGCCAGTTAGCTCTCTTTCCAGAATTAGATGATCGTCCATCGCTGCCCTCTATTACTACCCTTCCGGAATTTGATAGGGCCATGGACAACCTCATCAAGATGAGCGACTTAGGCGCCTTTATTTCTGTGAACATTCACGGCATGGAGAAGACWTTCTCYATCCACACCCGCGAACTGGAAATTCCTGACGATTTCCTGAAAGAAGAATTTATTGACGGTGCTTCTCCCACCTTCCACCTCTTTCCGCCGGAGATACGGAGCCAGCTCAAAAAGCTCATGTATGAGATTACCGGCTTCTTCAATCGGAAGAACTCGTTCAAGTCACCGTTCGGCTACTTCCTCTACCGGCCGTACTTTCGCATCTGGACCAAATTTGTTGAAGGACGAAAGGAGCACGTGGAGGCGTTTCTGGAGGACTCCCAGCGGGGGTGGACTTACGGGCAACATTTCCGGCACATGTTTGAGCAGGGTTACAGCTATCTGCAGGAAGCGGCTGATGACACTGCGCCGTGGGAATTTCTGGATTCGGCGCTKCTGCAGGACATCCGGGAAACCCGCCGTYTACTGAAAGAGAACCCCCAGACACATCACACGCTGGACAAGACCACGCCCGACTATCCCATTAAAGCGGTCGCCTTGAAGACTCTCCGTATTCCGACTGAACTGGAGGGCTACATGCGGCAGTTCAATATCCACTTCGCCTTTAAGTCCATACACTTGGATTATCTGAAGGGTGGGGATATCCGAACCGTGGAGGATGTGAAGCGTTTGAGTGAAAAGATGGGGGAGGAGTTGTGAAACTGAAACAGAGTATAGCGCGCTTTATAGCGAACTTATGATGCACATATGCGATATAGTAACTAGTTAGCATATAAGATTTTCCCTTCCCGACTCTCCGCTCTTCGCACTAAATTCAACCCATGGCAAGTGAAGAAGCAAAGCGACTGACGCAGTACAGCCACGGCTCCGGTTGAGCCTGTAAGTTAGGTCCCGAGGACCTGGCTCAGGTTCTGAGTCTGCTGCCGGCATCAGATGACGACAATGTGATCGTGGACTTCCATGGAAGTGACGATGCCGCCGTGGTGCGTTTTGACGGTGAGAATGCCATCGTGCAGACGGTGGATTTTTTCACGCCAATCGTTGACGATCCCTACGCTTTCGGACAGATTGCCGCCGCCAACTCCCTCTCAGATATTTATGCCATGGGAGCCGACCCGCTTTTCGCGTTGAATATCGTCGCCTTCCCTTCCAAGGATCTTCCCATGGAGACACTGGCCGAGATACTTCTGGGCGGAAGCGACAAGGCGAAAGAGGCCGGCATTAGTATTGTAGGCGGCCACAGCATTGATGACAAGGAACCAAAGTATGGGCTGGTAGTCACCGGCCGGGGAGTTGTAGGTGAACTGGTCCAAAACTCCACAGCACAAGAAGGTGATACACTGATTCTTACCAAACCGCTGGGGACGGGCATTATTGCTACCGCCATCAAGCGGGGCATTGCACCCGAGGAGATGGTCACCGAAGCTACCGCAATCATGAGCACCCTGAACCGGACTGCTGCTGACCTAATGCTAAAGCACGGTGCTCACGCCGCCACGGATGTCACTGGCTACGGTCTGCTGGGTCATCTTTTGGAAATGTGTCAGGCCAGTAGTGTTACTGCGGAGGTGAATTTTGACAGTCTGCAGTTTATTGATGGCGTGGAAGAGCTGGCGCTGAAAGATGTGATTCCCGGCGGCAGTGAACGTAATTTCGACTTTGTCTCGYCTCACATCAAATTCCCTGACGACCTTCCCCAGCATAGGAAAATCATGACGGCTGATGCCCAAACGTCTGGCGGGCTCCTCATCTCCCTCCCAGAAGAAAGTGCTCAAAACTTCCTGGATGATTTCTCGGAAAACTCCTCCAATCTTGCTTTCCAGATCGGTACAATCCGGGAAAAGAGTAAKCACTCCATCATTATCTCCTGAGTTTTGTCAAGAAGACGCCTAATTTTTTCTTAGCATTAAATTGCACTAATCTAAATAAGACTGTTATTATCGTATTTCTGTTGACATTAATAGAAAAGGTTGCGTAATATTAATACGACAAGATCCATCGGATTACTTTTTGTTAAATGAAAGGAGGACAATCATGGGTGAAACCACTACTGCCCGYCGACCGAAGAAGTGCCCTGAATGTCATATAATTTGGGAAGACTGGCARAGYAGTACCATTCACCGCTGGGAAGATAAAACCGGAGTATGGGTTTGGCGTGAACTGCAGGACTTCCCTGCTATCGGTTGCAATACGGAAATTTGTCCGGATTGTCAGGAAAATTCCCACCAGATTATAAAAGTGGCMAGTGGTGTCTCAGACTGAGCTAAGAAGGAGAAACCGGATATTATGTGTCTCTATGCCAGCCGAGGTAAAAAGTCATTTATATGTTATTCACTTTTACATCACGTCGTAGCTATCCACCCATAAAAGAGGAGTCCCAGATACTGTAATGACCACAAAACTAGATACAGTCAAGTCRTTAACCGAACAGGAATACAAGTACGGTTTTGTCACCGATATTGAGCAAGAAACGTTTCCGCCTGGTCTGAACGAGGACGTCATTTGTGCCATTTCGGCCAAAAAGGAGGAGCCGGCGTGGCTTACCGAATGGCGGCTGAAAGCATATCGTCACTGGCTGAAAATGGAAGAACCGACTTGGCCGAATGTTCATTACAATCCTGTGGACTACCAGGCCATCAGCTACTACTCTGCTCCCAAAAGTCAGGCCGACGGCCCTCAAAGCCTCGATGAAGTGGATGCCGAACTCTTAGAAACCTACAATAAGCTGGGCATTCCGCTGGAGGAGCAGAAGCTTCTGGCAGGCGTGGCGGTGGATGCGGTCTTCGATTCTGTCTCGGTAGCCACGACCTTCAAGAGTGAACTTGAGAAGCACGGAGTCATCTTCAGCTCATTTTCTGAGGCAGTGCAGAATCACCCCGACTTGGTCCGAGAGTACCTCGGGACAGTTGTTCCGTACACAGATAATTTTTTTGCTACCCTGAACTCAGCTGTCTTCAGTGACGGCAGTTTTGTCTTTATTCCCAAGGGTGTCCGCTGCCCCATGGAGCTTTCCACCTATTTCCGCATCAACGCCGCCAACACCGGGCAGTTCGAGCGGACGCTCATCGTAGCCGAAGAGGGGAGTCACGTCAGCTACTTGGAGGGATGCACAGCACCCATGCGGGACGAGAATCAGCTCCACGCCGCCGTGGTGGAACTGGTAACTCTGGATGATGCTGAAATAAAGTATTCCACAGTACAGAACTGGTATCCCGGCGATAAAGACGGCAAAGGCGGCATCTTCAACTTCGTGACCAAGCGGGGTGCATGTCGGGGCAAGAACTCTAAGATTTCGTGGACACAGGTGGAAACCGGTTCAGCCATCACATGGAAGTATCCCAGCTGCATCCTATTGGGWGATAATTCCGTGGGGCAGTTCTATTCCGTAGCGCTAACCAATAACTATCAGCAAGCAGACACAGGCACGAAGATGATCCACATAGGGAAAAACACGCGCAGCACAATTATCACCAAAGGAGTAAGCGCAGGATTCGGGCAGAATACCTACCGCGGGATGGTTAAGATCATGAAAGGTGCTGAAAACGCACGGAATTACTCACAGTGCGACTCGCTGCTCATCGGAGATAAGTGTGGCGCCCATACATTCCCTTACATTGACGTGCGAAATCCGTCAGCCCAGATGGAGCACGAAGCGTCCACCTCCACCATCGGTGAGGACCAGATCTTCTACTGCAATCAGCGGGGCATATCAACTGAGGACACAATTTCTATGATTGTGAACGGATTCTGCAAGGAGGTATTCCGCGAACTCCCCATGGAGTTTGCCGTGGAAGCGCAGAAACTGCTGGAGGTCAGCCTGGAAGGAAGTGTGGGATAAGGTTTTCACTGACTTGACTTTTTACGGAGAATTTTATGCTGGAAATTAAAAATCTAAATGTAGAGGTTGATGGAAAAGAGATCCTGAAAGGACTCAACCTTTCAGTTTCCGGCGGAGAACTGCACGCCATCATGGGACGAAATGGTTCCGGTAAAAGTACCCTTGCAAATGTAATCGCTGGGAGGGAAAAATATCATATCACCAGCGGTGAAATTTTATACGATGGTCAGGACTTATCAGAGATGAGTACTGAAGAACGGGCTCTTGCGGGAATCTTCCTATCCTTTCAGTACCCAGTGGCAATTCCGGGTGTAAACAACACCTATTTCCTGAAAGCTGCTGTGAATGTTCTAAGAAAACATCGGGGCGAGGAAGAGATGGACGCTATGGATTTCCTGACATTCATCAAGAAAAAGATGAAGGAAGTGGAGATGGACGAAAGTTTTCTGCGGCGGGCTGTGAATGACGGTTTCTCCGGCGGCGAAAAGAAACGTAACGAAATCCTTCAGCTGCTGACCCTTGAGCCCCGACTGGCTATACTAGATGAAACCGACTCCGGCCTCGATATTGATGCCCTGAAAATAGTGGCTCAGGGCGTAAACAACTTCCGAAGTAAAGACCGTGCTGTCGTAGTTATAACTCACTACCAACGAATTCTGCAGTACCTGGAGCCGGATGTAGTTCACGTACTGATGGATGGCCGTATCGTCCGTTCCGGAGGGAAAGATCTGGCTCTGAAGGTAGAGGAAAAAGGATATTCATGGCTGGAGGAAAAAGAACCCGCAGTCTGAAGTACACTATGCCTGACACTATTGACAAATACAGACAACAGTTTCAGAAGCTGACGGAATCGCTGGATGGGCAAATCTCTATAACWCGTGAGCTTCGTCACCAGGCCATGGATCGATTTAGCGAACTGGGCTTCCCTACCACCAGAATGGAAGCGTGGCGAGAGACAGATGTGTCGCGTCTGGCAAAGCGGGGCTATGGTCTGGCACCGGACAAACCTTTTGAAATTTCGAAGACAGATATTGATCGATTTCTAATTGATCCGTTGCACGCATCAACAGTTGTTATTGTGGATGGAAACTATTCTGCTGAATTATCATTCACTCAAGAAGTAGCCTYAAAAGCCGGCATAATCAAACAGTTTTCCGAAGTCGCAAAACGGAACAGCATCCTGAAATCAACCCTAGGCAGTCTCGCCTCCTTTGATGACGATGCCTTCGTAGCTTTTAACACAGCATTTATGAGCAATGGTATCTTGATCCATATCCCTAAGGGAAAGATCATTCCTAAACCAATTCATATTCTCTATCTTACCACTGCGCATGACAAGGAAGTGATGTTTCACCACCGCAACCTGATCATTCTCGAAGAAGGTAGTGAAGCGACGATTATTGAGCATTATGCAAGTCTGGACGAAAGTCCTTCACTCACAAATGTGGTAACTGAAATGACTATCGGGCAGAATGCGGTTTTGCGTCACGTCAAGATTCAGGAAGAATCTGATGTGCTGGATCACATGGCAACAACGCAAGCTTTAGTTTATTCCGATGCTATTTTGACCACTTCCATATTTGCGGTAGGAGCCCGACTGGGTCGGAACGATCTTCGGATAACACTTGCCGGCGAAGGAGCGGAGTGCAGCGTTTCCGGTCTGGTGCTGGCTTCCGGGAAACAGCACCTGGACAACCACACTCTAATTGATCATAAAGCACCGAACTGCACCAGCCGGGAACTTATCAAGGGGATACATGCAGGCTCGTCCCGCGGAGTTTTTAACGGACGCGTTATCGTCAGGAAGGATGCACAGAAGACCAATGCCGACCAGTCCAACAAGAACCTGCTGCTCTCGGACAAGGCGCTGGTAAATTCTAATCCTCAACTGGAGATCTATGCCGATGACGTCAGATGTACTCACGGYTCCACCACAGGTCAGCTTGATGAGGAAGCCATTTTTTACCTGAGGAGTCGTGGATTAGATATTCAGACGGCACAGGGATTGCTGATTAATGGATTTGCCAACGAAATCATTGACCGCGTCCAGATCGGAGGCGTAAATATCTACCTCTACCGTATCCTCTCCAACTGGCTGGCACAGATAAGGAGCGACATGTGATGGGTGATTTGCGGGAACTCTACCAGGAGTTAATTCTGGACCACAACCAGAACCCTCGAAACTTTGGGGAACTGGATGACGCCACTGCTACGGCTGACGGCTTCAATCCCCTCTGCGGCGACAGGTTGACTCTTTACTTGCGAATGATAGGTGACGTAGTTGAGGATTTGAAATTTGTGGGTACTGGCTGTGCTATCTCTAAGGCGTCAGCTTCCATCATGACAACAGTCCTCAAGGGAAAAACCAGAGAGGAAGCATTCGATCTTTTCGAGATGTTCCAAAAGATGGCCACTACCGGCGAGCTTCCAAATGGCGATCTGGGCAAGTTGGCTGTTCTATCGGGAGTCTATAAGTATCCCGTCCGAGTAAAGTGCGCCGTACTGGCATGGCACACCGCCAAAAGCGCTCTTGCTGGAAAAAACACCTTAACCAAAACGGAGTGAAACGTGGAGAATAATGAACAGGTAATACTCACCAGAGACTGTGAGGCGATCCTTATCCCTTACGGAGATAAAGTGACTCTCAGGAAAGGCGACGAAGGCACCATTACTCAAGATTTGGGTGGGAGCTACACTCTCTTAATCCGGGGGAGTCTGTTACGTATTGACGGCAAGGATGCTGACGCCATTGGAAAAGAGCTCATTTCTGAAAAGGAGGTTGATGACAAAATCGCCGCCATCGCCGCGAAACTGGATCGTGAGACCGACCATCCAGAAGTAAAGGATAAGCTCGTCTGGGAAGCCCTCAAAACATGCTACGATCCGGAGATTCCGGTGAACGTGGTGGACTTGGGACTGATCTACTCCTGCAAGTTGACACCTAATGAAAATGGTGGAACGAATGTCGAGATTAAAATGACCCTGACAGCGCCAGGCTGTGGTCTTGGCGACGTCCTCGCTGATGATGCCCGACAGAAGATCAGTCAGGTCCCCGGCATATCAGACGTAAAGGTTGAACTGGTATGGGATCCCCCGTGGGACCGGAGCATGATTTCTGAAGCAGCAAGTCTGCAGCTGGGAATGATGTAATGACGATGACAATGACTGTCAGAGACGATCAAATGACTGCTGAACTGAATGTAGCCAAGATTCGAAAGGACTTTCCAATTCTTCAGCCAAAAAATGGTGAAGCAGTTCCCGTCTATCTAGACAATGCAGCGACAACATTAAAACCCCAATCCGTCATTGCTGCGGTGAACGAATACTATGAAGATTACAGCGCCAATGTTCACCGGTCCATTTACGAAATTGGAGAACGGGCAACAGCGGCGTATGAAGGGGCTCGGGAAAAGTCAGCGCGATTTATTAATGCACCCGATAGCAGTCATATTATTTTTACGAGTGGGACAACAGAAGCCATTAATCTTGTCGCCTTTGCTTGGGGACGACACAATCTAAGTCCCGGCGACGAAATACTCATTACTGARATGGAGCACCACAGTAATATAGTCCCATGGCAGCTAGCCGCCAGAGACACCGGCGCTACACTGCGCTATATTCCCATCACAGAAGACGGTTCACTCGATCTTACAGAAATTGAAGATCTCCTTAATCCGAAGACGAAAATCATATCCATGATACATCAGTCCAACGTCTTCGGGACGCTCAATCCTGTGGCTCAGCTCATCGCCAGAGCTAAGGATGTAGGTGCGCTGAGTTTGCTTGATGCCGCACAGAGTGTGCCGCACTCTCCGGTAGATGTTACGGCTCTCGATTGCGACTTCTTAGCTTTCTCCGGGCACAAGATGCTGGGACCTACCGGCATCGGTGTACTCTACGCCCGGCGTGAACTTCAGGAGACGATGGAGCCGTTCCAGGGAGGTGGTGAGATGATCCAACAGGTAACCATGGAAAACTCTACCTGGAATGATGTGCCGTGGAAGTTTGAGGCAGGAACTCCCAATATCGCTCAGGCAATCGGACTTGGAGCAGCCATTGATTATATCACATCTCAAGACCGATCTACCCTGATGCAGTACGAAAAGGGATTAACCGACCACGCAATGAAAACGCTCTTGGAAATTCCTGGGTTAACTATCTATGGAGATAGTAAATCACGAGGTCCTGTCGTCAGTTTTAATGTGGAGGATATTCATCCTCATGACTTGGCGCAGATTCTCGATAAAAAYCATGTGGCAGTCCGGGCTGGACATCATTGCGCACAACCGATTATGAGCAAATTGGGAGTCTCAGCAACAGCTAGAGCCAGCTTCTATTTCTACAATACAATGGAAGAGATTGATATGCTCTCTGCCGCCATTAAGCAGGCCAGAAATTTCATGGGACTAAAGGATGAACCTTGTTTAACAAAAACCGTTCAATTAATTTAACAACCTTGTGAAGGAATAACGTCGTTATGCTAAAACTCACTAGGAAAACCGAATATGCACTCATGGCTCTCCGCCATCTGCAGTTGACAGTAAATGATGAACTGACAAATGCCCGGGTCATTGCTGAAGAATACCACATCCCACTTCCCCTATTAGCRAAAATCMTGCAGGAACTGGCAAAAATGAAAATCGTTCATCCTGTGCAAGGACCACATGGAGGCTACAAACTGGCTGTAAATCTATCCGACATYTCCATGACCGAWTTCATTGAAATGCTGGAAGGACCAATGGGAATGGTAGATTGCTTAATCGAAWCACACTGCGACCTTATCAATTCYTGCACCATCAAAATRCCTATCCGGCGAATCAACGATAACATCCGCGGACTGTTCGATAAAATAACTCTTTACGATATCACAATTTAAAGGAGAAAANTATGTCTATAACCGAAGATAAAGTTGTAGAAGTTCTAAAACAGTGTTACGATCCTGAAATTCCCATCGACCTCTGGAATCTCGGTTTAATATACAATATCAAAATTCAAGATCAAGATGACAACTGTTGCGTAGATATCATCATGTCCCTCACCACCCCCGGATGCGGTATGGGTGATCATATGGCACAAGACATCAAAACCAAACTTGAGGCGGTGACGGAAGTATCAGAAGCAACTGTAAGCGTTACTTTTGAGCCGCCGTGGAACCCGGAAATGATGAGCGATGAAGCAAGAGAGAAGCTGGGATTCTCASCTCCTGCTRMAACTGAACAGGAATCAAATTCTAACAACTGGGAGWAAATCATGAACAAAACAAAAACAGATGAACAGATACTACAAGATGTAAGTATCAGCAAATCAGCAGCCGAGCGGCTCAGTAAGATCCAAACTGAAAACGAAGGAAAATTTCTTCGAGCATCAGTTCAAGGAGGCGGATGCTCCGGCATGAGTTATCAGCTTGAGTGGGATGTTGAGAAGGGTGAATTTGATAAAGTATATCACCATCACGGAATAGATCTTGTCGTTGATATGAAGTCACTCCTCTATTTACAGGGGATGGAGATCGACTTCTCCACTGACCTTCTTTCCGGTGGATTCGTGTTCAATAATCCCAATGCCAATCGTACTTGCGGCTGCGGCACATCATTTTCTGTCTGATGGAGACCATCTTTCTGGACAATTTTCTTGATAACGGTATCATTCGGGAAGAAGCGTTTCGTCAATCTGTAAATGATATTGATTGGTCTCAGTACAAAGATAAGAAAGTATTAATTAAAGGATGCAGTGAGGTACCTGTACCGACGTGGTCATACCTCATTATTACAGCTCACCTTGCTCAATTTGCTAAGAAAATACTTTATGGTGAAGCGTGTTCTGCCTTCGAAATCTATACCGATATAAATAACAACTAGAGAGATATTTCTCTCTTCCAGGTTTTATTATCTCACAGTAAACTYCACCTATGACAGAACAATCACGAAGAGTTAGCTGGGAAGATTACTTCATGAACATCGCCCACGAAGTGGCGACACGTTCAACGTGCGACAGGAAACAAGTTGGAGCCGTAATTGTCCGGAATAAAAACATCCTCTCAACCGGATATAACGGCAGTCTTCGCGGACTCCCACACTGTGATGAAGTTGGTCATGAGATGGAAAATGATCACTGCGTCCGTACCATTCATGCAGAAGCCAATGCTATCGTACAAGCTTCCAGAAACGGTGTAAGTATAGATCATTCAGARATTTACGTTACAGCCAGTCCCTGCTATAACTGTTTTAAGATGATTGCAAACGCAGGGATTTCATGTATTTACTATGGTGAGCTATATAGAAATGAGCATATTACCAAACACGCTGATGAACTCTGTATAGATCTAACTCATCTCTCTTCTTAATATTTTTTCCAGATACTTTATTTATAACTGAAACCAATAATTAATCTTAATAAATAGTTCATCAGAGCTGGTTTTATACCATTTTTCAGCATTTGATGAGTAATATCCACTTTTGTTTAAGTTATACACAACAAAAAGTGTACTTCCTGGTGAATATTCCCAACGAAATACAAACGTTCCTACTTCACTATCCAGCTTAAAATCAGGGTTTCCATTAWAKARATACTCCTCGAAAACAATGGTTYTAGGAGCAGTTAAGCGCTTGAAGTTATTGTAGTCTACACCAGCATTGAACGGCTGTAAAAACATCTGAAAAGATACATCTGGTGTAAACGTCCAGTTTATACGGAGCTTTATATCATCCACATACTGTGTAGAATTACTATAGATAACATCCACACTGTCTATCGTCTCTATATATTCTAGGTTTGTATTCATCTGACTTCTCATTCCACTTAACGAAATATCTAAATAATTTGTCGGTTTGAGAGTAAGAGTCAGAGAAGTCATATATCCGGAACCACCCAATTCATCTCTACCGAAACCGTATGCAACCTGTAAAATTGTAGACTTCCGTCCATCACTCTTGAACCAGCCCCACATTGCCCACCTCTCTGGTGATGCTATTACCCAAGGTGAACCTTTAAAGACATCAGCATCGTCAAACGAAGGTGGGCTGTACTCTCCGCCAATACCGAGAGCCCAGTAAGACTTAGTAACATTCGTCTGTTCTACACTTACATTATTAAGCAAAGACAATCCATCAGTTCGCTCTTTATAGAAATAGTTCATCCGAAGATCATTGCGTAGAAAGGGACCCCACGGATCCTGCTTCCGAATTTCTCCAAAAGCCATAAATTGCAATAGTCCGCTTCTGTCCAGGAAACCTAGATCATTCAGATCAAAGGTATCCTCATACCACGACACAGCACTCCCAACTTCCCACCAKACAGGATCATCATAGCCCAGRAAGAATCTYCCGGCGTGACCTATCTCACCGTTCGTCTGTGACATAAGTAACTGACCAGTCAAATCCAGTTTGTTATCAAGAAAACTCAAATYCCAATTAAATCCGCCAGTAGTTGCTGMACTACTACTTTTCCGCCTCACATCTGTAAACATCATTCCAAATGTGGAAACACTATTGAAGACCGACTTCTCCACCCGTCCGACAAGATAGTTGGTGTAGGGTTCCAATAGAAAATCTTCAGTCATAGTATTGGAGTCACTGTCCACATATTCCCACACACCATACTCCTCATCGGTTATGCTCTCAATCAGACCAAAACCCAAGCCGGATGACGTTTTTCCTGTTATCTTGGCAGCAGCTAATATGGTGGTAGCATCAGGACTTTCGATAAGGGAACCTTCATCAGGATAGAAATAGCCCGGCTCCTTCCCGATTCGACGTGAATGAAACTGCTGAATTCTATGCTTGAAGAATGAACCTCCCTCTACGAAGAATGGTCGCTTCTCCTCGTAAAAGGTCTCGAATGCAGTCAGGTTAAGGACGGAAGGATCGGCCTCAATTTGCCCAAAGTCAGGATTGAAAGTAAGGTTCAATGTGGTGTTGCTACTTAATCCATATTCGACATCTAAGCCTAAATTCCGGGCTAAGGAATTATGGCTGCTTGCCTCGTAACCTCCCAGAGCGTAAGGCAGTACCACCATCTGCTTGGGAGCCGACACACCCTCGATCCCTTTCAGAATACCGAATCTTGAAACCATCCCTTCTACTCCACGCTTTTTGCCCGGCCACTGCTGAAACTCTTGCTTGCGCTGAATGCCACGTTCAATGACAAATCCCCAGTTATGATTCTCGCCGGCGTTAAACCTGAATAGCGAAAACGGGAGTTTATACTCTGCAGACCATCCTTCGCTGTCAACCCGAACTGCCACATCCCAAACACTATCCCACGAGGGGTCAATTTGGTCATCATTGTGGACATATGCGTCTATCTTGACACCGGCAGCATTCACGTTGAAAACAAATGCCGTGCGATCATCGTTACGACTGTCGAACATAATTCCTAACCAGTCCGCACTGCTCGACGCAGCTTCCATCCAGGCATCACGACGAGCCAGGCGAGCCACAATTTTATCTGGTTCAGAGTCGTAAGCCCGGACTGCTACGTAAATATTATCATTGTCGTAAAGAATACGAGCCTCCGTTGTTTCTGTAACTGGAGCCAGATTGTCCGGCTCAAGCTGCAGGAAATCGGTTATGGGGATCGCCGTACTCCACACCTCGTCCGTGAGACGACCATCAATGGCTGGTGGTATCTCTGTGCGAACGGCAAAGGCCGTACGGAGTCGAAGCCTTGATAGATCAAGATCTTCGCCAGCTACAGGTACAAAGAGCAACATCGAGTGTAGRAAAATTAGAAGTAGAAGTTGAAGATTTCTCATAAGGAAGATGTTAATTTTCTTTTAGGAGCCGCCGAATTTAAATGCGCTATTAAATCAGCACAAGGACTATGAAAGCACTAAGTAATCCTTCTGGAAAAAAATTGATTAGTAGRYGTTAAGTGTTATTYGTTTYYCTYTTATCCATTTCGGGAATTATCCAGCATTCCATTCTTCGGATTTATTCTACCTTCTTGTTTCTTGAGCAGTAGATATGTAATTTTTTATCCGTTATTATCAAAGTAAATTTACCAATTAGATTTCTGAAGGAATAATTCTCGTGAAAACAGCCGTTCTGCTCAAGCAAGTACCAAGCTCAGATTCATCTCTGCGCCTTGATCCCGACAAGAACTGGATTCGGGAGGATAATATTACCTTCGCTGCCAACGAAAGCGACTCTTACGCCCTTGAGGAAGCACTCCAGATCCGTGATAAAATCGGTGACGGCGAAGTTGTAGTCATAAGCCTGGGACCGGAGCGGGCATCCCGAACAATACGTGAGGGTTTGTCCAAAGGAGCCGACCGAGGCATTCATATCATGGAATCATTCCCATACACCTCAGACTCCTTTAAGGCTGCTTCTCTCCTGGCGGCATCATTGAAGGATGAGAACTTCGATTTAATCCTAGCAGGTCTTCAGTCCGATGATATCGGCACCGGACAAACTGGCGTCATCCTGGGTGAAATGCTGGGAATGTCTACAGCCACTCTCGTCATGGAAACCGATTTAAACGGAACCCACCTAAGGGTAAAGCGGGAACTGGAATCCGGCTGGTTCCAGTGGCTCTCCATGGACCTCCCGGCGTGCATCACAATCCAGTCAGGAATCAACAGACCCCGCTACCCTTCTTTAAAAGGGATTATGGGCGCCAAGAAAAAAGAAATTAAAACCGTATCAAAAGAAGAACTGACGGCTCAGGCAGCACTGCAAATAATTGATAAGGTGTACATCCCGAAAAAGACAAAGCGGACAGAAATGATCGAAGGAGATGCCGAGCAGGTTTCCGGCAGACTGGCAGGAATTCTAAAGCGCGATATCAGGGTCCTATAGCCATGGATATTCTAATTTTTCTCGAGCACCGTAAGGATAACGTTCACCGCATGAGTATGGAAGCTATAGCCGCCGGACAGGCCATGGCAAAGGACTTGGGAGGATCGGCAGCAGCCATCATTCTTGGTGATGGCACAGATGAGTTGGCTCAACAGGTTTCCGGCACGAACCTGGAAGAGGTAATGGTGGTAAATCACAGTCTTCTCGGTGGCTACAGCGCCGACGGATACGCCCAGGCTGTGCGTCAGGTTGTGGAAGCTGAACAACCCAATTATGTTATTGCTGGACACACCTATCAGGCTCGTGATTTTCTACCTAAGGTCAGTGCCATGCTGAGCAGACCCCTCATGGCTGATAACGTAAGCTACCGCATGGAAAACGGCTCTCCAGTTTTCACGCGACAAGTTTTTCAAGGCAAGATGGCTGCGGATTCAAAACCCACCGGTGAAGCACCGTGGATTATCACCTTCCAATCAGCCGCCTTTCAGGAAGATGCTGTCGAGAGTGGCACAGCGGAGATTCGGGCTGTGGACGTTACTCTTGACGAGAGCATGATCCGGACTAAGTCAGAAGAACCTTTCCAGGAAGCGGCAGGCGAAGTGGATCTCTCCGCTGCGAGTCTCATCGTTGCAATAGGCAGAGGCATTGGCAAAGAGGAAAATCTGCCCATGGTTCAGGAACTGGCAGACACTCTCGGTGCACAGATCGGATCCTCTCGTCCGGTGGTGGATGCGGGGTGGCTGCCGCCAGATCATCAGATCGGCAGTTCCGGTCAGACTGTTGCCCCTCAGTTGTATCTCGCCCTGGGAATATCCGGCGCCATCCAGCAYGTGGTAGGAATGAAGGGCGCTCGAAACGTAATTGTCATCAACAAGGATCCCGATGCACCCATTTTTGAACTGGCTGATTACGGTATTGTCGGAGATATACTGGAAATTATACCCAAGCTCACTGAAGCCATTCGAGCTGCAAAAAACTGATGTCTGAGCGGGAAGTTCTTGAGCTGGATGTCCTCTTTGTAGGTGCAGGTCCCGCCAGTCTGGCTGGGGCTATTCATCTCCAAAAACTTCTGAAGGAAACCGGCAGGGTCGCAAGCGTAGCTATTTTGGAAAAAGCTGCGGAAGTAGGGGGCCACTCCTTATCTGGGGCTATTGTAGATCCTCGGGCCCTACTGGAACTCTTACCGGATTATGAATCACAGAATATTCCATTTGAATCTGAAGTAACAGAAGAGCATCTATATTATCTGACTGCTGGRAAGAAATTTTCATTCCCATTTATACCTTCGGCCATGAGTCATCATGGATGTTTTGTAGCTTCCCTAGGAAAGCTTAACCGCTGGATGGGAGAGTATTGCGAGAATCAAGGTGTGGACATTTTCTGTGGATTTTCGGGAACAGAACTGCTATACAATGGAGATCAGGTAATTGGAGTTCGAACAGGCGACAGGGGTATTAACAAGGATGGTGAGAAAAAACCTCAATATGAACCGGGGGCGGACATTCACGCCAAAGTTGTTATTCTGGGTGAAGGGACCCGGGGGAATTTGACCAAAAAACTCATCCAACGCCATAATCTCATGGAGGGAAAGAATCCACAGGTGTGGGCTGTTGGAGTCAAAGAACTTTGGCAGATGCCTTCCGGAACAGTTCCGCCTGGTTTTGTGGCTCATTCCATGGGTTTCCCGCTGGGACATGACATTTTTGGCGGGGCATTTTTATACGGAATGCAGAATGACATCTGGGATCTGGGTTTGGTTGTAGGATTAGATTATAAAAATCCCGGAGTGGATTCTCACCATGAACTCCAACTCCTCAAAACTCATCCTTGGATACGGTCAATCCTTGATGGAGGAGAACTAATCGCTTACGGTGCAAAATCACTTCCCGAGGGAGGGTGGTACTCTATACCTAAACTAACAGTCAATGGTGCTATGCTTGTCGGTGATTCTGCCGGATTTATGAATGGGCAGAGATTGAAAGGAATCCACCTGGCTATGAAATCGGGGATGCTGGCGGCGGAGACAGTAATGGAAGCGTTAGCGGAAAACAATTTTTCTGAAGACAAACTTGCAGATTATGCGACAAGGGTAAAGTCCAGTTGGCTGAAAGATGAATTGTGGAAAGTACGGAATTTTCACCAAGGTTTTGATCGCGGCCTGTTGGGAGGACTGATAAACGCTGGAACGGGACTTTTGACTGGGGGCCGTGGCTGGGGATTTAAAAATCGTTTATCAGRAGAAGCTGGGCACACCCRTATGGAAAAGGGTTTGCATAATGACCGCTACAAAGATCTGCAGTTTGACGGAAAATATCTTTTTGATAAGGTGACCGATGTCTATCATTCCGCAACGGCTCATGAAGAGGATCAGCYGCCCCATTTGCATGTACTGGATCCCCAAGTATGTTTGACTACCTGTACCGAGGAGTATGGAAATCCCTGTGTAAAGTTCTGCCCTGCTGATGTTTATGAAATAGTTCAGGAAGGTGAATCCCGTAGGCTTCAGATCAACTTTTCGAATTGTGTACATTGTAAGACATGCGATATTATGGATCCTTACCAGATCATTGACTGGGTCCCGCCTGAAGGAGGCGATGGACCGGCTTGGGTTAATTTGTAGTTTAACTAGATGAAGCTTTTGTTATGAAACTACGCGATCACCATCTTTTTTGCATCCGAATGGCAATAATCGATTCGGATGAAGGACGTAACTCAAGAGATAACCGAGAATCTGACCAGAAATATCCCCCTTTAACAGGTTTGATCCAGAACACKTAATACAAATAGACGACAAAAAAGTGTTGCGCTCTATCGTAAACTATGTCTACTTTAAATGAACGTAAGAATTAAACGTTTACTAACTCATCAATAACAAGTGGAGGGCACTTACATGAAAACAAAATGGCTATTGGTTACTTTGAGTGTGTCCCTTCTATGTGGCGGGTTGTCAGCTCAGGGATTGAGCGGCTCCTTTCATCTGGAGGGTGTGGAGATTCAGTACTACGATRTGGCACGAGATTCCGGTGATGCTGAGGCAGATGTTGGCGGTACAAATGTACTGGCCTTATCATGGCCCAGCGCTCTAGCACCTGCGTTCCAATACCCGGTGTCAGAGTTTGGAGTCGGTGATATGATAGCTGCACCTRTCACACCCGAAATACTATTGACACCTGAAGGACTGGCACTTTACGGCATAGACCTGACGGTTGTTTTGAACAGTGATGGGTCGTTTGAGATTCCGACCAGCACCTACCCGACTACCACTACAGAAAACTGCTCCACATACGCATTCATACCGACAATCCAGGATGCCGGAATCTATGAGTGGGATGGCATCGACGACGGTGGCGGTTTTGGTATTATTGAATCGAACATCTTCGACTTGTTCAGCATGAACCAAAGTGATGAAAATCACGGATGGATTACAGTCGTACGGGACGATGATGGCGGCATTGAGTCAGTAATTATAGAATGGGATGCCACCGATGGAACCGACTCTAATAGTGGGATCGATTCTGAAGGCAATTTTAATCGGATATTGGGTATCGCCGAGGTGCCGGCAGACCAGGATTTTGTTGCCGGACTGAACACCGCATACGGCTTAGATCTTCCAGTTGGAACCTTTCCGACAGCGGGCGACAACTGGCCTTATGATGAAGAGATAACCGCCAACTGGATGTACCTCTTCGATCCTGCCGGAGCTGATGGCGAACTGTTCAGTGGCGATGAACTTCTTCAATTCACCAGCTACTACTTCACCTTCAACGACCTGACGGCTATTGCAACATTCACGGGTGCTTTCTCTGCTGTATTCAATGGTGTCGATAATTGGCAGGAAGCAATCGAGTACGCAGCCAACGCACTTCTGGCAACGTTTGGAGTACCAGAAGAGGTCGCAGCAGCTGTCCTGACTATGGTCTATGACTATGTATGGAGCCTGATTGCAAGCGGTGTGCCTGTAGAAGATGCACTCTATGCCGGAGTGGTTTACGCTGTAGGAGCCGCCGAAGSAATGGCAGCAGGTATGGGTRTGGATTGGACTTTCCCGAATGACGCAGACCACGACTATGATCCCGTGACAGGTGACGG
This sequence comes from Fidelibacterota bacterium, assembly GCA_002402135.1. GTDB lineage: Bacteria > Fidelibacterota > Marinisomatia > Marinisomatales > UBA2128 > UBA2128. The sequence continues at coordinate 65,212 of NVVH01000002.1, forward strand.
TCGCCTGTTGTTTGAAATGGGTAACCAGTGCGTCTGGGAAAAGCAGAATCGCGTGGTCTATGCATACTTCGAGAATCAGGAAGCTAGTGTAGAACATGACGGCGATATAATCCCCGAGACATTCGTTCTGCAGGGTAACTATCCGAACCCATTCAACCCGTCCACCAATATCGTATTTGATCTGAATATGAATGCCGATGTTAAGGTTACYATCTATTCCGTACTCGGCCAGGAGATCAACACGGTTTACCAGAGTTACAGTGAGCCCGGACGATATACAGTCAATTGGCATGGACAGGATGCATTTGGCAACACCGTCCCCTCCGGTGTCTACATCTATAAAGTTAGGGCAGACAACCGTGAGCTGACTGGCAAAATGCTGCTTATTAAATAAGCTCGGAATTCGCTGGACAGTATTAAGAAAACAATCAACCCCGCGTATAGTTTAGCGGGGTTGATTGGTAACTTAGGAGAAACTTAAGAAACATGAAGAAACACAGGTTTGCTCAGTTTCTTTTAGTATTCTGCCTAATACCCTCCTACCTCCTCGCTGACAGTACCATCAAAGGCCGTATCACAGATATAGATAACGGTGAACCTTTGATGGGTGCCAATGTAATACTTACAAGTGACGCTCTATCAATACCAACAGGCTCTGCAACGGATGAAAAAGGGGCTTATCGTGTAGACAATCTACCCCCCGGCCTCTATCTGATCAAAGTCAGCTATATCGGCTATGACGACGCTTCCCAAAGCATTCAGTTGAAGGAAGATGCAACTGAAATCATAGATCTAGAGATTAAATCTGCTGCAATTATGTTCCAGACATATGTAGTGACGGCATCTCGAAGAAGGGAACGCATCGAAGACGCTCCAGCGGCTATTTCTGTCATCACGGAACGGAATATCCGACGTGAGAGCAACACCAACCTTGGGGACTACATGAAAGCCATCAAGGGTGTAGATTTCACACAATCAGGAGTAGACAGCTACAATCTAAGTGCTCGCGGATTCAATTCCAGCTTCAGCTCCCGCCTACTCACTCTCACAGATGGGAGAATGGCCAATGTTCCTTCCCTTCGGTTAATTGCCTACAATGTTATTCCTGTTACAATGGATGATGTTCAACAGATCGAGGTTGTGCTGGGTCCATCTTCCGCTCTTTACGGCCCCAACGCCCACAGCGGCGTACTAAACATTATCACTAAACCTCCAAGATACTCGGATCCACTAATTCTGAATTTTCAAGCTGGTGACCGAAATCTCAGGAAGTTTTCCGCCCGTGTTGCAAAGTCTTGGAAGCACTGGGGTTTCAAGGTTTCCGGTGCTTATCTCGAGGCCGATGATTGGCGACATTACAATAGGGGAGAATGGGAAGGCCACCACTACGCATTGGTGGGTAACTGGGATCTAACTCGGGACGGTTTAGATGCTGTTTGGCAGGTCAACTACCTGGAAGAGGGTAACCCCACAGTAGCCGTCCCTATTACTGATCCGTGGCCAAATGACGAGAGAGAACTGACAGCTGCATATCTTGACAGCATGGGTATCAACTGGTATGAGGAAGACGGTGTCTTTTATGCATGGGTAGCTCAAGCCGATGGACTCGACAATGACGGTAACAGTGATGATTATACCGATCTTAACGGTAACGGTATTCCGGACCCAGGTGAACCAGGGGTCAATAGCGACGGCGTTGTTTATGCAGATGGAATAGATAATAACGGAAACGGTTATATTGATGAAGGAATAGATGACGGCATTGACGATCTAATCGAAAAGTGGTATGACGGAATCGACAATGACGGCGACGGACAAATTGACGAGTCTGATGAAAAGGGAACTAAGTTTCAGAACCGCAGCGGTGAATACGGCAGCAACAAGTTCGGCGATTACATTTTTGATGATGAKGGGAATATGCTGTTCGATACAAAYCAGGATGGATGCTTTGGCTGTCTAGGTGATTCCACTGTAGYCTCTTATCGTGTTGATGATTCCAATGGAGACGGTATAGACGACTTCCTGGATTTTCAAGTGCGTAATATCCGCGCTGATGTAAGAATTGATTTCGACCCTAATGAAGACTTTAAGATGAGTATCGCTTCCGGTTATGCCTGGGCCAAGAATATCAACATAACAGGCATCGCCAGATATCTTGCTGACGGATGGGTTTATCGTTATGGGCAACTGCGAATGACCTACAAGAATTGGTTCGTTCAGACTTATCTAAACTCAAGTGATGCCGGTAATACTAGAAGCATGACTACAGGCGGACGTATTAAAGACACTTCGAAGAAATTCAGTGCTCAGATTCAGCACCACAAATCATTTTGGGGCGATCGACAACGAATCGTCTGGGGAATCGATTATTTTCGCACTATGCCCCAAACTTTCGGTACAATCCTGCATGATAACAATTTATGGGATCGCATTGACAACGACGGTGATGGAGAAGATGGTTCACCTACGGAATGGACAGAAACCATCGACAACGAATATTATGATCTTGGTGAAGGATTCAAGCCGACATCTTATGATTCATTAGACGGTATCGATAACGCCTGGGGTGCCATCGCCGATGGCATAGATAACGATGGCGACGGATTGATAGATGAAGGTATTGACGAAAAAGATGAAGACAATCGTAACTTCACCAATGAATTGGGTTTTTACATTCAATCGAATACGAAACTCACAGACAAAATAGAATTTATCTTCGCCAGCCGTATTGATGCTCATGAACAACTCACGAATTTAATCRATTTCGACAGTGAAGGACATTCGCCTAATCCTCTCAAGTGGACGTTTGATATTAATAAAACAAGCGGTCTTCAGATTTCCCCGAAAGTTGGGCTTATGTACCGTCCAAGCGACAACCAGAAYTTYCGRYTRACMTGGGCWAARGCRTTTAAYACMCCRTCWTCYCAAGCCCTTTTCCTRGAYATTTTCGTWCAAAGATTCTCCGTCTTTAAGGTGTATGCCAAGGGTGCAGTGAATGGCTACCACTATCCTCGTGACGAGRACGGCTACCTCACTTTCTGGGATATCAGCGGCGAYGAACAGGAGTATTGGTTCTATAACAACATGAGTATGGAACAGTGGGACGACCAGGATGGAAATGGTGAGTGGAGTTTCGCGGACGGTTCAATTGACACTGTATATGATTTCTGGGGCACCATAGTAAATATYTTCGAATTCGATGATAACGGATCATTTGACTATTACGATTATGGTACAGATGGTATCGAAGGAGAGCCGTATACAGACACTAACGGTAACGGCCACTGGGATCCCGGGGAACCATATGAAGMCCTAGATGGCAACTGGCAGTGTACCGGCTGTGACCTGAATGGTACTGAAGGRAANKGMTRTNTTCGATGAAGGTGAGCCGGCAGAAGGACATGAAATATGGACAGATGCTAATGGCAACGGAACATGGGACGAACTCTACAAGCTTCTCTTCCCATCAGTTGAYCCCCGGATACAAGGCTCTTTCCAGAAKGATATCCCCATTGATCCAAAACCTATCAAGCCGGAAATCGTTCAAACATTGGAGTTTGGTTACAAGGGACGACTTACCCCACAGCTCTACGGAACTTTGGATATCTTCTACAGTAAGTATAACAGTTTTGTCAGCCCCATACTATTTTTGACACCCCTTGTAGTGGCAAACGATCCTGATTTAACAATAGAGAAATTCTTCAATGCCCCATCGGATTATATTAAAGGGGTAGTAGCAGTTGGTGATACAAGTCAGTATATGGGGAATCCACCCGTCGTAGTGGGATATCTCAACTATGGTAAAGTCTATATGTGGGGTGCTGATATGAGCATGACCTACTTCTTCAGCCGCAATCTTATACTCGATGCCAACTATTCATTCCTGAGTATCTCTGCATTTTCAAATCCGCTTACCGGGACCAAAGAACCCATCAATGCCCCTCGCAATAAATGGTCGTTGAAAGCAACCTATGAATCACCAAAGGGATTTTCCATAGCTGCCTATTTACGTCACGTAGATCAGTTTCCGTGGAAGTCAGGGATATACTTCGGTACCATCGAGGGATACAGCATTTTTGATCTGCACCTTGGTTACAAGATCAATGACCACCTCAAGCTGTGGGCCACCTTCAACAACGCACTTGATAACCGCCACACTGAAATMATCGGCGGACCTGARCTTGGCAGGATGATTGTCCTGCGACTTACAGGACRAYTATAAATAATAGGTAGTTRGTTGGGCAGTGTGTCCRGCGGAGGCTTGATACCTACYTTACCGAATGGATCCTTACCCTGAAGTTTGATCTCACCGTGTTTTTTCTCRTAGCGAGTGATATTATCAGAAAGTGCATTTAAAAACGCCTTGGCATGAGGGGGTGCCATAATAATTCTCGAGTTTACTTTGGCTTTATTCATCCCTGGTAATATYTTCGTAAAATCCATTACAAATTCAGCTGGAGAATGGGTAATAACCACAAAATTCGCATATTCACCGGAGCCAACCTCACTATCCAGTTGAATATCTATTCGTTGAGTTTTTRSTTTTTCATTCATTTCTTTTTCTTCTCTTTTTCRTCTTCTTTATTAAACTCTTCCCAATCTTCCTCAAGACCTTCCCATTCATCCATCTCTTTAATTTCTCCCTTATTCTGCTGAGCGACTATCTTCTCAACTTCATCCTCGAATAAAGAGAACGTTTCTTTCTTTTTCTCGTAATCCTGGGGGTCAACTTCTTCMWSMWSRRSWSGRKCKAWWYSSWSKWYYKCRYSGSYMYRRWRTKCMGTMWSRWMMWAMTSKMYGWYRMWWWNTAANCCGTTTGCAATCAGATATTCTATGAAATCCAAAAACTTCGGTTGTTTTAAATCCGTCTTACAGGAAGGACAGATAAGGGATTCCTGAAGCTGCTCATCCAACAGTGGTGCACTGCACTCAGGGCAAACGATTCCTTCAAGCACTTTCATTTTCTTATTTTCTGTCATGATAACGGGCGTAAATATAGCTGACGGCTTTACGGTCGTCAACAACTATTTTTTCGGGTATTCCTCTGTATAATAGAATTTACCCTTCAACAGAAAGAAGCTTAAAAAGCTGCTTCTCTTCCAGGGTAAATTCCTGACCACGACGATCTTTTACTTTTTGAGCAGTAATATAAAATTTATCAATTTGATATCGGCGTATTTTTCCGTTTATCGACCAGGATAAAGGCGGGATATTCACTGAAGGATAGCCATACCCTACAATATTAGCACCCGGCCCTATGGAGGTTCCTGTATTAAACATGGTGTTGATTCCGGATTTACCATGATCACCCATGTAAAGCCCTGCAAAGGGTGATCCGGTGTCGACAGTCTCTCCATTAACTGTTACCTGCACATTTGCATAACTATTTTTCAGATCGCTATTATTTGTGTCTGCTCCCAAATTGACCCACTCACCTATGTAAGCATGACCAATGAAACCGTCATGCTGCTTATTGGACCAACTTTGGAAGATACTTTCCGATATCTCTCCGCCGAGCTTACAACCAGGGCCTATAGATGTTCCACCGTAAATGCGAGTTCCCGCCTTCACCAGACAACCGTCTCCGATAAATAGGGGACCTTKCAAATATGTGTGAGATAAAATAGTAACGTCGTTCCCGATAATGATCGGGCCATCTTCTGCATCAAAAACCACTCCGGGCTTTATTGAACAATCATTCCCGATAGATACACCTTCGGGATTCACTAAATGTATTCCGTTGGGGATGCTATCTAGCCCTGATCCGAGAGAAAAACTTTTTCCATCAAGAATTAATGCCTTACCATTCAGATCCACACAATCCCAAAGATAGCGAATGACTTGTACATCTGTGTTTTCTTCCCTAAGTGTTTCAGACGGCTCACCTGAAAGAGGACCACCTTCCGATAGCCATCGATTCCCTTGTTCAGCGTTTAAGCTTGCAGACACCATTTCGCCATGGCTGATAAGAATCGTCCCTTCTTTCAATGAAATATCCAGCGTCTCCTGATCCCAGAGAACTGGACCTTTAAGCCATAAACCACTTTGAACTTCAGACGGATTCACAGTTAAGTCAGAAAACCGGTTTGCAGTTACTCCAGCCAGTTCATCACGAACAATTAGACTGATTYKGGCATCKGGGAAAAGAGACTGAACACGTTCAAGAAAAGTATATGCACCACACCGTAAATCAAACGACGGTCGAGTCAGTACAATGGGTTCCAGATTGAGTGTGTTTGAATCTTCGTAAATGTATATATTCATAGGTTTAACAGTTTTTGGATGGAAAGATAACCCTTCTCAAGAAAATCGGTGCTTTTCCTGTCAATCTGAATATTAAAAAAATGTTCCGAGAATCTGCTCCTAAAACCGACCCTTACAGGAGCGTGAGACAGATAAGTCAAATAAGCTGTTGCCAGATTAAAATTTGGATGCATGTCCACCACAGCGTGAAACTTTCGAGAAGTTACCTTTTCTATCAAATCTTTTTTCGGCAGTTGATGCCGMCCAATATCTTCGCCGCTATACGTCTGCACATCAGCAGGGAAAGGACCTGTAAAGGAATGATAAAGTTGAGTGTTCATCAAAAAGCTGAGTTTCGATTCCTTTTTTTCATACACCGATTTTAGAAAATACCGAGCAATTCGAGAGTTTCCCTGACCATCAGGCAAAATAATGAGTGCATTTTTTACTCCTGTCCCACCACGCCTTACCGTCATCAATTCATCTTTGTGGCGGAGTTTCCGCAGAAGTCTAAGACATAGGATTACTATATGCGTTTTCAATATCTTCACTGTAGAAATATATCACTTTTGAACATAAGTTTAACTTGTTATCTTAAATGATTTATGAAGAAAATCCTTATAGCAAATCGCGGCGAAATAACTGTCCGAATAATCCGATCCTGCCGAGAGGAAAACATTAAGACAGTCGCTATCTTCTCAGATGCTGACCGAATCTCTCCCCACGTTTTGATGGCTGATGAAGCTTATCGGATCGGTTCATCCCCCGCTCATAAAAGTTACCTCCGTATCGACAGCATTCTGGAGATTGCAAAACAATCTGGTGCTGATGCGGTGCATCCCGGCTACGGATTTTTATCAGAAAACTTCAAGTTTGCAGAAGCTATAATAAACGCCGGATTAACCTGGATCGGCCCACCGCCGGACGCCATGTCTCTGCTTGGTGACAAAGTCGCTGCCAGGAAGATTGCCGAGGAAGTAGGCGTTCCGGTAATCCCTGGAGCAGGTAAACACATAAAGAAAATTGGCGATGTTTTGAAAACTGCTGAGGAAATTGGCTATCCTGTTCTGATTAAAGCTGTAGGCGGAGGCGGTGGAAAAGGGATGCGCATTGTCACAAAGAAGAGTGAACTCCAATCTGCCTTCGAACGGTCCCGCTCAGAAGCTGCTTCAGCTTTCGGAGATGACCGGATCTTCATCGAGAAGTATTTTGCTTCACCTCACCATATTGAAATTCAGATATCCGCAGACACCCATGGTAATGTGGTAGCATTCCCCGAGCGGGAATGTTCTATCCAGCGGCGGTATCAGAAAATCATAGAAGAGTCGCCTTCTCCATATATTGATCGTCCATTGTGGGRAAACATGGCAGAAGCGGCTCGAAAGATTTGCCTAAAAACTAACTATCAAAGCGTAGGAACAGTCGAATTCTTAGTGGACAACAGCAGGAATTTCTATTTTCTTGAGATGAATACTCGGCTGCAAGTTGAGCATCCGGTGACTGAAGAGATTACCGGCATTGACCTTGTTAGAGAGCAAATTCGGATTGCTGCAGGTGAGAAACTTTCACTGAAACAGGATGATATTAACATTAACGGGCATAGCATCGAATGTCGCATTTACGCTGAAGATGGATTTCGGGATTTCATCCCCAGCGTCGGCACCATCCATGAGTTAACCCTGCCGGAAGGTCCGGGCATTCGGTTTGATCACGGCATGCGGGCGGGAATGGAAATCACGCCGTATTACGATCCGCTTCTAGGAAAACTAATCGTTCACGATAAAACTAGGAACATGTCACTACGACGAATGGAAAGAGCTCTTCGGGAATGCAGTATCAGCGGAATTGCCACCACCGTTCCGTTCTGCTCAGCAGTCATTAAGCATCTTCAATTCCGCGAAGGCAATTATACCACAAGCTTCGTCGCAGATGAGATGGATAATCTCCGCAGTTCAGGAAAAGATGATCGCAGCTTACTTATCGCTGCTGCCGCGGCAGCTCTCCATTCGTACAGGATACACTCTTCTTCAGTTCACAACTCCGATAATGGCACTCATCCCTTATGGAAACAGACAGGACGCCRGGAGAACTTAAGATGAAGTTTAGAGCATCCAGCGATGGCGACTCTTTTGAGTTTCAAATCCATAATAATGGGAACAATACGGTGGTTTCTGCAGATAAAGAAAAGTTGACTCTGCAAGTTTCTCAGATATCAGAAAATAGCTATTCGATCCTCTGTGATGGAGAATCATTCCGAGTAACTGTAGAAAATGAAAGTGATGAATACAGAGTAGCCGTTAACCAATACACTTATAACATCACTCTGACGGACGAAACAAAAATCATACTGGAGGAAGTAGGCGCCGGCGGAGACAGAGCGAATCATACTGGAGAACTTCACGCGCCCATTCCCGGGCTCGTCTCTTCCATCTTAGTGTCGCAAGGAGAATCGGTCAGCAGCGGACAGCGATTGATTATCATCGACGCCATGAAAATGGAGAACGAAATTACCTCACCCATATCRGGTATAGTCAAAGTCATAATCGTTGAAGTTGGATCATCTGTGAATAAAAACGAACTGCTCTTAACTATTGAAAGGAATCAGTAATAATGGGTATAAGCAATAAAATATTATGGGGAGGACTAGGTTGGGTTCTGGCGGGTCCCATCGGTGGAATCATCGGTTACGCAATGGCTTCCATGAAAGAGGAGCGAGGAGGGGCTGGATTAGGCAGTATGTTCGGGATGCCAAAGTCTGGGGGAAACTATCCTCAGACTCGAGCTGGTGATTTTACGGTCTCTCTTCTTGTATTGTTTGGGCAAGTGATGAAAGCTGACAAACAGCTTCTAAAATCTGAGCTCGATTATGTCAAAAAGTTCCTCACAACTAATTTCGGCAGGGATAACTCCAGCGATCTCATGATCCTTTTCAAGGACATCATCAAACAGGATTACTCCCTCCCCACTGTCTGTCGGCAAGTGAAAGGCCACATGGATCATCCTGCCCGCCTGGAGATGATTCACGTACTTTTTGGGTTATCCCAAGCAGATGGAGAGATCCACCCTCTTGAAATAGATGTCATTCGAAAGATTTCAGGATATCTCGGTGTATCATCAACGGATTTCAATTCAATCAAAGCTATGTTCGTAAAAGATACAACTGCAGCCTATACCATTCTTGAGATTGACTCTGAGGCCGATAATAAGGAAATCAAAAGGGCTTACCGCAAGATGGCAGGTAAGTTTCATCCTGATAAAGTTTCTCATCTCGGAAAGGAATTTCAAGAAATGGCTGAGGAGAAATTCAAAGCTATCTCGGAAGCTTATGAACAAATCAAGGATGAACGCGGCATGGCATGAGTCGAAAAGAGAAAGCAGGCGAATATCCTTTTACCCGAGGGGTTTATCCCGAGATGTATCGAAAGCGCCTATGGACTATGCGGCAATATGCAGGCTTTACCTCAGCTGAAGAGACGAACCACCGCTACCGCCACCTCCTGAAGCAGGGCGTGACCGGGCTCTCTGTCGCTTTTGATCTCCCCACACAGATGGGATTCGATTCGGATCACAACATGGCTCAGGGAGAAGTAGGCCGAGTGGGCGTCCCCATCTGCACACTGGAAGATATGGAAATCCTCATGGATGGGATCCCTCAGGATGAAGTGTCCACGTCCATGACAATCAATTCCACTGCGGCCATTCTCCTGGCTTTCTACGCTGTGGCTGCGGAGAAAAAAGGAATCCCGCTGAAAAAGCTTCGCGGCACTGTCCAGAACGACATTCTGAAAGAATATATAGCTCGCGGCACTCACATTTACCCGCCAGAACCCAGCCTRAAAATTGTAACCGACATCTTTGAGTTCTGCGGTAAAAACATCCCGAAATGGAACACTATCTCCATCTCGGGATACCACATCCGCGAGGCGGGCTCCAGYGCCGCTCAGGAGCTGGCTTTCACGTTCGCCAACGGCATTGCTTATGTACAGGCGGCTGTTGATCGGGGACTGAATGTGGACGATTTCGCTCCCCGCTTCTCGTTCTTCTTCAACGCACACATCGACTTCTTCGAAGAGATAGCAAAGTTTCGGGCAGCCCGCCGTCTCTGGGCAAAGATCATGAAGGAGCGGTTTGGAGCCGCCAATCCCAAATCCATGATGTGCCGCTTCCACACCCAGACGGCCGGCTCCACACTCACGGCACAGCAGATAGACAACAATGTGGTCAGAACCTCAGTTGAAGCGATGGCGGCGGTATTAGGCGGGACACAATCGCTTCATACCAACGCCCGGGATGAAGCGCTGGCGCTTCCCACTGAAGCGTCGGCGGAATTGGCTCTCCGCACCCAGCAGATCATCGCTCATGAATCGCGGGTGACCGATGCGGTGGATCCACTGGGCGGTTCGTACTATGTGGAAGCGCTAACCGATCAACTGGAATCTGACGCCGAAGAAATCATCGTAAAGATAGACGAACGGGGCGGGGCCGTGACAGCCATCGAGCAGAACTTCATTCAGGATGAGATTTCCCGGAGCGCTTATGAAACTCAAAAGCGGATTGACAGCGGAGCGCAAGTTGTGGTAGGACTTAACAAGTTTACCGRYGATGAAGAACAAAATCCTGAGCTTCAGCAGATTGATCTTTCGGGAGTGGAAAAACAGAAGGGGCGGCTGAAAACATTTAAAAAGRAAMGGGACTCCTCAGCTGTAAAGGAAAATCTATCAACTCTAAAASGTGCCGCTGAAAACAATATAAACCTACTACCGCTCATACTTGAAGCTGTCCGMAATCACGCCACGCTGGGTGAAATTTCGGGTGTGCTGCGGGAAGTCTATGGCGAATTTTAAGAGTAAGTTAAAGTTTCAAATTTACAGATAGTCAGCCATGCTATTTACCCAGCTCATCCAAGCCAATCTTACCACACAGATTCTGGGGCGAACAATAGAACATTATGCTGTCACTGATTCCACAAACTCCGATGCTTTAGAGTTGGCGTCAGAAGGAGCTCCGGAAGGAACTGTTGTCACCACGGACAATCAGACAGCCGGGCGAGGCCGCCACGGGAGATCATGGTTCTGCGGAGTCGGGAAGGGACTGGCCTTTTCGGTTATCCTCCGGCCCGAAACAGATGGGAAATCCGCCGGACTCCTTCCGCTACTGGCCGGGGTTGCTGTGGCAGAGGTGCTGGAACAGTTCAATCTCCAGGCGGCGCTGAAGTGGCCCAACGATATTCTGCTGAACAAAAAGAAGTGCGGTGGTATCCTGACCGAGGGGAAATTCCAAGGTAATCTGTTGTCATCAGCAGTAATCGGGATTGGTATCAACGTTAATGAAAGCGCCGACGAGCTCCCCGAAGATTTGAGGCAGACAGCAACTTCTCTTGCGGAAGAAAGCGGCACAACCGTCCAGCGGGAACTGATGCTGGCAAGGATCCTGAACAGTCTCGAGCCGTGGTACCGCCGCCTGCAATCGGGAGCCACAGCCGAAATCATCTCAGCGTGGGAGGGTTATTGCGCTCATTTGCAAAAAAGCGTGAGTTTCTTCCGTGAAAATCAAGAAATGACCGGTATTTTTTCAGGCGTGGCGGAAGGTGGCGAAGCAATCATCGAGAACRGGGATGACCGTTTGCTGCTCTCCTCGGAAGAGATTTCTATGCTGCGAGAGGAATAGTCCAACTATAGTTTTTCGGCTACAGCCTCAGCCACCTCAAGACTCGTATTATCAAGTCCAACGTCGTACGTCCCCACCTTCCGCTCGAAGATGACTTCAGCAACTGCCCGCTCAAGATTGTCAGCCATGTTGGTTTCACCCAGCCAGTCCAGCATCATCTTGGCAGTGAGAATCATGGCGGTTGGATTCACCTTGTTCTGCCCGAAGTATTTTGGCGCCGAGCCGTGGGTTGGTTCAAAGACGGCGTACTCGTCACCGATATTTGCGGAGCAGGCGAATCCCAGTCCGCCTATGAGTTGTGCTGCCAGATCGGAAAGAATATCGCCGAACATGTTCTCCGCSACAATCACCTCGTAGTCTTCCGGATTCTTGACGAGCCACATGCACTGGGCATCAATATTGGTCTCCCAAAGATCGATCCCKGGATATTTCTTGGCCACCTCCCGGGCTGTCCGGATCATCAAGCCGCCCGTCTCCCTAAGAACGTTTGGCTTGTCCACTACTGTAACGGACTTTCTGCCAAACTTCTGAGCATATTGGAAAGCTTTATTCACGATGTTCTCGCACCCTTGCTTCGTCATGATGCGGGTGGATAAGGCGATATTCTCCACACCGAACTGCTCGAACTTCTTCATCTTGGGATGATTGGCATCAAGGACATCAAAGACATCCTGCGGCAGTGGAAAAAATTCCACCCCGCCGTACATCCCTTCAGTGTTTTCGCGGAAGATGACGATGTCAATCTCATCCTTATAGTTGAGCGGGTTGCCGGGATAAGCCTTGCAGGGCCTCAGATTAGTGTGGAGGTTAAACTCCTGCCGAAGCTTTACGATGGGTGAGAAATAAATATATCCTTTGTCCTGCAGTTCGGACGCTAGTTCCTTAGCTGCCTCTTCCTTAGGCTTAGATGTGATAGCACCAAAAAGGGCGCATTCGGTCCCCTTCATCATCTCTTTCGTACGTTCCGGGAGAGCTTCACCCTCAGACTTCCAGAACTCCCATCCGATATCACCGTGAACATACTCTGCATCAAAACTCAAACGGTCGAGAACCATTCGGGTACATTCCATCACTTCATTTCCAACTCCGTCACCGGGTAGCCATGCTATTTGATACTTAGCCATATTTCTCCTTCAATTCAACCGCAGAAGTTCGTAAAGAGTTTTTTTAAGAAACTTCTACTATCATTACGATTTAACTGTTAATCCGTTTTTTCACCCAGCTCTCCAAACCCCCTGCTAGTAAAATCTCCTGAGCCGTGGTCCCAACAGGCGGAAAAGCGTAATCTTTTTCTCTCGTTTGAATAACCGACTGCTCAAAGTCAACAGTGACTTTAATTCCTGTCCGCACTGTCAGTTCGTCATCACCAAACATTTTCTTCAAATCCTCTGCCAGTTCAGTGCATTTCAGGACAAAAAAACCGTTATTTATGGCATTCCGGGCATAGGTTTGGCTAAACGACCCCGCTATCACCACCTGAATTTCGCTATACTTCAGAGCCGTTGCTGCCTGCTCCCTCGAACTCCCCGTACCAAAGTTGAACCCACCAACGAGGATATCACCTTTTTGAACGATCTTCCCGAACTCCGGATCGTAATTTTCCATCACTACTTCTGTCTGCTGCTCCGGTGAGAAGTCGTCTATATAGGTATACTTGCTGGGAAAGATGCCATCGGTATTCAGGTTGTCCTGGTGGCAGAACAGAAGTTCCCCTGAAACAGTTTTCGGAAAACCTTCCAGAAGCTTGGCTTTTTTACTTTTCTTTTTCTCTGTTTCATTAATTTTGATGCTCCAGACCGCGTCCACATTGTCGTACTTTTGGGGACCAGCGATCTTCCCGGCGATGGCCGATGCAGCCACCACAGCCGGTGAAGCAAGATAAGCCTGAGCTTCCCGTGATCCCATTCGCCCCTTGAAGTTACGGTTGGTGGAGGAGATACCTACTTCCCCCGGCTCTAATATCCCGATGCCGAGACCAATGCACGGCCCGCATCCGGGTGGCAAGGGCTTTGCACCTGCCTTTAAAAGGATCTGCCAATCCCCACGTTTTTCGCTTTCTTCCTGAACTACGCTGGAGGCAGCCGCTACGTAGAACTTTACATGTGGCGCTATCATTTCCCCTCGGAGTACCGCCGCGGCTTCTGCCAAGTCTTCTACTCGACTGTTTACACAGGAAACTAGATAAGCCTTGTCGATTCGGATCTCCTCCTTCTCAATTTGGACGAGACTCTTCATCACTTTCACGTGGTCTGGCCCTGAGACGTGGGGGCGAACCGTTGACAGATCTAGCATCAGCTCTTTGGCGTAAACAGCATCCGGATCGGCGGTAAGAATATTTCCCTTCAGTTTATCAATTCGGCTGTGATTCAGGCGAGGATGACYCCCATTGCCAGCTTTATYGGATAGGACGTTTKCCAGCCCACGCTCCGTTACAAAATCGGCCCGATTGTACAGCCATTCGATGGTCACCTTGTCACACGGAAACAGTCCCGCCAGCACACCCCATTCTGTAGTCATATTGGCAATTGTGAGGCGATCGTTGAGTGTAAGGTTTTTCACGCCATCACCCACAAACTCAACAGCATGGTTCAGGACTTCATCCTTGTTAAWCAACCCGCAGAGAGTGACGATGACATCCTTACCTGAGACGCCGGATAGAAGTTTTCCACGAAGTTCCACTTTCGCCACAGGCAGCACCTGCCACCACGTCTGCCCTGACGCCCAAATGCCGGCAGCGTCTGTCCGGACAACCGGTGTTCCGAGGCAGCCTAGCCCACCGTACATATTGGAATGACTGTCAGATGCCACGACCATCGTCCCAGGCCAAGCATATCCTTCTTCACAGATAATCTGGTGCCCGATGCCACGACCTGCAGGATAAAAGTCTACTCCCATCTCCCTACCGAATGCTTCGATACGGCGGTACTTCTCCAAGTTCTCATGGCTTTKGTCCTGAATATTGTGATCAAGGGTAAAGACCGGTTGGCGGGGATTGGCTATCTGTGTAGCGCCGATCTTATCAAACTTCTTCATAATGGCACCCGTATTGTCGTGACTCATCACATAAGACGGCTGAATGAAAACATAATCGCCGCTGTGAACCTCTCGGCCTTTTTCAAGTCCAACAGCATATCGCTGGGCAATCTTTTCGATTATGTTTTGTTTTGCCACAGTGAAATTATAGAATTCCGTGATCCGCAAACGAATAAAAATTGTCGCCTGCAATGATGATATGATCATGGATAGTCACATCAATAGAATCTGCAGCATCCTTCAGCCGTTTAGTAATTTTTAAATCTTCTGTCGATGGCTGAGAATTTCCTGACGGATGATTGTGAACGAGCACTAGTGCTGCCGCTTTATTCTTCAGCGTTCGTTCAATCACCTCCCGGGGATAGACAGCGGAAGTAGTAAGAGTGCCGGCGAACAACTCCTCCATGGCCATAATCTGGTTACGCCCGTTGAGAAAGACCACCAGGAATACTTCCCGGTTCCGGTCACGGAGATTAAGCCGCAAATAGTCTATAACTTCCTCAGAGGAACGCAGAAAGTCCTGCCCCACAACTTTGTCTCTTAGGTACCGGAGGGCAATAGCCTGGGCCAGCTTTAAACCAATTACGTTATTGGACCCAATACCATAAACTGTAGATAGTTCTTCTGCCGGCGCCTCCAGTACACTTCGGAGGGACCCGAACTTTTTCAACACTTCTTTAGCAGATGCTTTGCAATCCCGGCGGGGAGTACCAAGCGTGAGGAGAAGTTCCACAATTTCGTAATCGTGGAACCCTTCCAGACCGGACTTTAGGAATTTCTGTCGGAGGCGCTTGCGGTGCCCTTCACTATTTTGCCGCTGAGACGCTGATCTCACAGCANTTTCCTATACTTTTAAGTACCCGGCACTTCGAAAGTGCCGGGTATATTTTTTGTTAATTTTTCTTTCTTTGCTCACTCTGCAGCTCAGCGGATATTTTTCAATCCTTCCAGTTTTAACCTGAACTCACGTAGTTCCCGGACATTGCCCATCTCAATCTCTCCTGCCGACCACTTGAGCTGAAAATCTTCTTCGCTGTCCTGTCCGCCATTCTTCTGATAAAGCGGAAAAAGCTCATCTTCATTCCGCGGCTTGTTTCGGTGGAGCGTTGCCACAATGGAATACATTGCATCACCCAGTAGATCATCAATTACACCATCAGGAAGTTTCTCAGTCAGCCGAGCTTGCTCAATGCTGGAAAAGCGCATACCGCCGACGACATAGTCCTTGAACGCCTCATAAGCGAAAGGAGCAATCTTCTTCACGATTTCTGCCATGGCTTCCGCATAAATACGGATTTCATACTGGGCATGAGGGTCCAACCGAAGGCTCAGGAAATGGAGGATGTTATGGAGATCGTTCTTCCAGTACCACTCGGTGTAGAGATTTACGGGCAGGACAGCCCGCGCCAGCTCCCGGGCAATCCCGGCATCGTTCAGTTCGGAATAGATGGTGTAAGACTTATCCGAAATATCACGAAAGTAATCCTGTACTTTCTTTTTAAGATCCGCCGGGACTTCACCGCTGCGACCCTGCTTGTTGAGTTTGCTCTGGAAAAGGATGTGCTCTTCATCGGGAATATAGAATTCATCCCGTGCCTCGGAGTAGCGCAGGCTGTACTCATTGATATTTGCAGTCCTGTGGCGGACCCACTGACGAGCTACGAAGATTGGCATCTTGGCGTGGAACTTGAACTCCACCATCTCGAACGGAGTGGTGTGCCGGTGGCGCATGAGGTAGCGGATGAGCCCACGGTCCTGTGACATTTTTCTCGTCCCCTTGCCGTAGCTTACACGAGCCGCCTGGACGATGGCGTCGTCACCGCCCATGCTATCCACCAAGCGGATGAAACCCCGATCCAGACAGGGGATGGCATCTTCAGGGTATGATTGTGTTTTAGGCATTATGCGTAATCCTTGAATACATTCATAACTTTAGCAACAGCTTCTGTTTCTCCGGCGATTAGACCCGGCTCAATGATTGTATATTCCTGATTGTATCGCCTGATATTACCGTTTAGATCAATCAGCTTACCACCCGCCTCGTTAATAATGCAGTTTCCTGCGCAAATATCCCACTCATTTTTGGGGCGGAGAGAGGCGAAGATGTCTGCTTTCCCGGCTGCTGTGAGTCCAAGTTTATACGCCACGCTTCCAATGGCACGAAGTTCACCGAATGTATTTGCAAACGGCTCCCACAATCCCCGTCGTGTTTCGGAACGGCTGTTCAGTATTACCATGTCACCAACACTATCCTTAGTTACGCAATGAATGGGCTTGTCATTCAAGAACGCACCTTCGCCTTTTGCGGCTGCGAAAGTGTCTTTTGTTACTGGATTGTATAACACACCCACGACTGGCTCCCCGTTTTCCACAATCGCTATGCTCACTACGAACTGAGGTACGCCCTCGATAAATTCTTTGGTTCCGTCCAGCGGATCTACAACCCAAACCCGCTCTTTCGAAAGGCGATCCGGCGAATCCACAGTCTCTTCGGAGAGCCAGCCGTAATCTGGGCATGATTCCGTCAACATCTCTTTTAAAAGTGAATCTGCAGCATGATCTGCGGTAGTGACGGGATTGTGGTAACCTTTATCGTGGATTTCATAATCGGCTTTATAATATTCCATTATGATTGCTCCGGCTTCTTTTGCAGCGCGAACGGCAAGATTGAGTTCTTTTACCATGACCGCAAACTTACCAAGTCGAGCGGTAAAATTTCAGTGGAAATCATGCTCTTTTTTTAAAGATGATCAGTTTCTCCCGCCCTTTCCGCGGCTCGATTGAAAGAGCAGGCCACTCCTCTCTTTCAACTGTCCATCTCTTTCCAAAGATTCTTTTGACCTCCACCACCGTTGTTCCCCATGATGGTCCCTCTTCATCCAACTTCTTGTCTAATGGAAACCACAGACCAATTATTCTCCCACCTGGCTTAAGAATATCATACACCATACGTTCATATTCTCGTCTACGCGAAGGATTGATGGCACAGAAACAGGTCTGCTCGATTACATAGTCAAAAGCTTCTGGATAATTTGCGGGAAGGTTAAAGATATCTTCCTGAAGCACTTCCACAGTAACACTGCTCTTCTCAGCAAAGTGGTTTACAGAGGCAACGGCACTTGGTGCAAAATCTACAGCCGTCACATTGAACTTCTTCTTGGCAAACATGACTGCATCGTGTCCTTTGCCGCTCCCAATAATACAGACTTTACCGAAAGRCAGGTCGTCAGCCAGATTTGAAAACACCGGCGTGGGCCCGCTAATATCCCAGCCGGCGTCATCTGCAAGGTAGATGTCCTCCCAGAATTGGGGTATATCTTCCTTATTGTTCAAGTTGACTTTTCCCTGTAGAAAAATATCGTGACTCAGGATGAGAAAAATACCATCCGCTGACAGAAGCCGCCGGATACATCGCTCTCGTTTCCGTCAATGTGATTCCCGTATTTTCCTGAACATTAAGTAATTTCCAGATAGTGTCTTTAACCTTATGTTCCGGGCAGGCAGCATATCCCGGTGCAGGACGAATTCCTCGGTACTCTTCCTTGATCAATCTCTCATTGTCCAAACCCTCATCTGCTGCATATCCCCAGAATTCTATTCTGACTCTCTGATGCATTTTCTCGGTAAGCGCTTCTGCAAGGCGATCAGCTAAAACCTTTGCCAAGATGGCATTGTAATCGTCATTTTGTTCTTCGAATTCACTTACCAGGTTCTGCAGTCCATGACCCGCAGTCACAGCAAACATCCCCAGCCAATCATTCTGGGGAGCTATAAAGTCCGCAAGACAGTAATTTGGTTTGTTCTTACCCTTGTCCACCAATTGCCGCGGGAAGTGAAATTCTGCCTGTTCGAGATATACTGTTTCATCTTCAGCATGAGCAGGGTAAAACCCGATGACAGCTTTGGCAGTAAGTTGTTTATCAGAAATGATTTTTTGCAGCAACTCTTTACCATCATCAAAAAGCTTTTTGGCTTCACCTCCGTATTTTGGATTATCCAGAATACGAGGGAATTTCCCTTTTAACTCCCAAGCGTGGAAAAATGGTGACCAATCAATATAGTCCACCAACTCATCCAAGGGATAGTCTTCAAACACCTGAATTCCTTTCAGCTTTGGTAATGGCGGTTCGTATTTATCCCAATCTATTTTTATTTTTCGTTCCCTTGCAACATCCAGAGAAAGAACCGAAACACGTTTTATTCTTGCTTCATGGGATTCTCTGATCTTTTTGAAATCTTCACGAGTATCGGCAACAAATTCGTCCCTTTTCTCATCACTTAAAAGCGAACCTACAACTCCCACAGCACGAGATGCATCAATCACATGAATAATAGGGCCGGAGTAGTTTTCTTCAATCTTCACCGCTGTATGTTTCCGGCTCGTGGTAGCACCTCCTATTAACAGCGGTATATCAAAACTTTCCCGCTCCATCTCCTTCGCTACGTGTACCATTTGGTCCAAGCTGGGAGTAATAAGCCCGGAGAGCCCGATAATATCTGCCTTCTCTTTCTTAGCGGTATTCAGAATCTTATCCACTGGTGTCATGACCCCAAGGTCAATCACATCGTATCCGTTGCATCCCAGCACTACACCGACAATGTTCTTCCCGATATCATGGACATCACCTTTAACTGTGGCGAGTACAATTCTCCCTTTTGCCAAAGCTGACAATCCGGCTTGCTCCTGCTCTTCTTCGATAAACGGTACCAGATGAGCCACCGCTTTCTTCATCACCCGGGCGCTTTTCACCACCTGCGGCAAAAACATCTTACCTGMACCGAACAAGTCTCCAACTCTGTTCATCCCGTCCATGAGTGGACCCTCAATAACCTGAATGGGTCGTTCAAGTTTCTGCCGGGCTTCTTCGGCATCAGCCACCACGAAATCGGCTATCCCTTCCACAAGGGCATATTCCAGTCGTTCCTCAACTGGCAGAGTTCTCCATGCTTGATCTTTCTCCCTTTTCTTCCTTGCACTTCGATAACTTTCAGCAGCTTCCACCAGCCGCTCTGTAGCATCCTCCCGGCGGTTGAACAATACATCTTCAATCCTCTCCCTGAATTTAGGATCAATATCATCATAGACAGCCAACTGCCCGGCGTTTACAATCCCCATATCCATTCCAGACTGTACGGCATGATAAAGGAAACAGGAATGCATCGCCTCCCGGATTGCGTTGTTCCCCCGGAAGGAAAAAGAAAGATTGCTCACACCTCCGCTCACATGCACACCCGGCAACGTCTCTTTGATAGTTTGGGCGGCTTTGAGATAAGCTTTAGCATACTCATTGTGCTCAGGGATGCCGGTCGCTACGGCGAATATGTTAGGGTCGAAAATGATGTCCTCAGGAGGAAACCCCACTTCCTCGGTGAGAATGCGGTAAGCGCGACTACAGATTTGCACCTTCCGCTCGTAACTAGCCGCCTGTCCTTTCTCATCGAAAGCCATAACTATAACGGCCGCTCCGTATCGCCGGACAAGTTTCGCTTGCCGAACAAACTCTTCCTCACCCTCCTTCAGCGAGATAGAATTGACGATCCCCTTCCCCTGCAGGTTTTTGAGCCCTGTTTCAATGACCGACCACTTGGACGAGTCCACCATTACCGGCACCTTAGTGATATCCGGCTCAGTTGCAACAAGCCGTAAAAAAAGCTCCATAGCGGCTTCAGAATCGAGTAGGCCTTCGTCCATGTTGACGTCAATAATCTGGGCACCATTCTCAATTTGCTGTCGAGCTACGCTCACTGCTTCTTCATAATTGTCTTCCGAAATGAGCTTTTGGAACTTCGCTGATCCTGTTACATTCGTCCGCTCACCCACGTTGATAAAATTGCTGTCCGGCCGGATGGTCACCGGCTCCAAGCCGCTCAGGCGAGTGTATGATTCCAGTACAGGTACCTCCCGAAGCGGTACATTTTCAACTGCTTCTACTAGAGCTTTTATATGTTCTGGTGTTGTACCGCAGCATCCACCTACCATATTCACCAGACCGCTCTCAGCAAATTCATTGATTTTGGAGGCCAACTTCTCTGGCGTTTCATCGTATTCGCCGAACTCATTTGGTAATCCCGCATTCGGATAGACAAACGAAAATACGTCTGCAGCTGATGAAAGAGCATCAAGATAGGGTCGAATCTGCTCWGCGCCCAGGGCACAGTTYAATCCAACGGCCAGCAGATCTCCATGGCGAACAGAGTGCCAAAACGCCTCCACAGTCTGACCAGATAGTGTCCGCCCGCTGGCGTCAGTGATCGTACCAGAAA
Organism: Fidelibacterota bacterium; assembly: GCA_002402135.1. Classification (GTDB taxonomy): domain Bacteria; phylum Fidelibacterota; class Marinisomatia; order Marinisomatales; family UBA2128; genus UBA2128. The sequence continues at coordinate 86,419 of NVVH01000002.1, forward strand.
CCATCACAGGAATATCCTCGTTGCGATGTTCCAGGAGTTGGCGGACCGCAAAAATTGCAGCCTTACAGTTGAGGGTATCAAACACCGTTTCTATGAGAAGAATATCTACTCCACCATCTAACAGCCCTCGAGCTTGATCGCTGTATGCAGTAACGAGATCATCAAACGTTACATTGCGGTAAGCGGGATCGCTGACATCAGGAGAAAGGGATGCCGTTCTGTTGGTGGGTCCTAGAGCTCCAGCTACAAACCGAGGCTTAGGGAGGTCTTTATCCATAAACTCTTCGATACATTTTCGGGCAATCCGTGATGCTTCCAGATTGATTTCATACGCTACATTTTCCATCCCATAATCTTGCTGAGAAATATTATTGGCATTGAACGTATTGGTTTCAATGATATCCGCACCTGCTTCAAGGTAAGCTTGATGAATMTCTGCAACTATGTTCGGCTTGGTGAGATTTAGTATATCATTATTGCCTATCAGATCGAAGGAGTGATTTCGAAAGCGATCACCCCGGAAATCAGATTCATCTAAATCATAAGATTGCACCATGGTCCCCATGGCACCATCCATTATTAAGATTCGTTCAGCTAGTAACTCTTTAATAGTTTTCATAGCAAAAAAGCCGGTGCATCCCGGCTTGAAAGCCTTTTTAGCACCGTTATTTTAGGTCGCGGCAAGAGGGCTCAAATCACGACGGGGTAGTTTAAGTCAAATAAGAGTATAAGCGAAACTTATTTATTTCAAGTTGTTATTGATAAATAACTTTGGAAGATGGAAGATTAAATGTAGTTTTATGTTTGGAAGGATTCTAAGGAAGGTTTTAGAAATAGTTTTCGATAAGAATTGAAATTTCTGCGGATTCACAAGAAACAAAGAAGATTTTTTCCCCATACTCCTCCCTCAGTTCCCTCCATACAGACTGACATACATTAATCGTCAGAATGGCGTTACCGAGAAGAAACGCCGTGGAAAAACGAGTAGACATAGCTTATCGAAGTAGAGTTATCCTCTTAGGATAACTGCKCTCGTGCCACAAAAGGCACAACACTATTGTTGTGCTTAAGAAACATGTAATATGAAGGAGTCATTAATTTATGGGCAAAGAAGTATTTGTTAGCGAAACCGCTAGCGAACGTCGAATAGCTATTAAAGAAGACGGGAAACTGGTGGAAATCTACATCGAAAAGCCTGATCAAGAAAGTTTGGTTGGCAACATTTATAAAGGGAAAGTAGAAAATGTTATACCAGGAATGCAGGCTGCTTTTGTAGATATTGGATATGATATAAATGCTTTCTTACCCTTTTCAGAGATAAGCAACCCAGAACTTCTTAGAGATGCTTCAACTTCTGAGGAAGAAGATGAGGGTAAAAGAAAAAATGGCGCAGCTTTYAAGGAAATTCAAGTAGAACTTCGAACAGGCCAGGATATTTTGGTGCAGGTTATCAAAGAACCTTTTTCGGGAAAAGGTCCACGAGTGACTACCAATTTAGCCATACCAGGACATCTTGTGGTACTTGTTCCAGAGGCGGATTTCGTGGGAATCTCAAAAAAAATATGGGATAAATACGAAAAGAGAAGATTGAGACAATCTATTCGGAATCTAATTCCAAAAAACGTAGGAGTTATTGCACGTACAGAGGCTGAAGGTAAAAGTGATCGCCTACTGAAAAAAGATCTAGACTCTCTCCTCAAAAACTGGAAAGCTCTGCAATCTAAAGCTGATAATCTCCCATCACCGGCTTTGGTCCACGAAGATTTAGAAACAATCTCTACAGTAATCCGGGATTTATTAACGTCAGATGTGGATAAAGTGGTATTTGATTCCCGCAAACTTTACCGCCGTCTTCAGCATCATCTTCAAAACATCTCACCTTCAATGGTCTCGCGCCTGGAGCTTCATAAAGGAAAATCTCCTCTGTTCAACAAAGAAGGTATTGAAAAAGAAATCGAGAAATCTTTGCGGCGTAGAGTCTGGTTAAAAAGTGGAGCTTATCTTATCATAGAACACACTGAGGCAATGGTAGTAATAGATGTTAACAGTGGACGTTTTGTTGGCAAGCGTGCTCACGAAGATAATTCTCTCAAAATCAACTTRGAAGCCGCTCGGGAAACTGCCCGGCAACTTCGACTTAGAGATATAGGCGGTTTAATAGTAATTGATTTTATTGATTTGCAGCGGGSCGGGAATAAAAAGCGTATTTTTCATGAACTTCGACGCGAGCTGAGAAAGGATCGAGCCAAAGTGGCAGTATCACCCATTAGTGACTTTGGCCTCCTGGAAATGACGCGGCAACGTATTCGCCYCTCTCTCCTACACACACTAAGCGATGAATGTCCTACTTGTCGTGGAATCGGTCGAGTAGCATCCAAAGATACTGTCATCAGCAGAGTTGATAACTGGCTTCGAACTTACCGCAAGAATAACCGTGATCTAAGACTGAAACTGATTGTACATCCTGCATTGGAACAGTACCTAAAAAATTCAAAGAAAAAGGTGATGAGGAATTTCATGTGGAAAAATTTCGTACACATTGGAATCGAAGCAGACGAAGGGATGAGACCCGACGAGTTCCGCTTTATTTCTAAAAAATCAGGCGACGATGTGACAGATCAAGTATCGCTTGACTGAAGATATTACTAACAGTAAATTTCTTAGCTTAAATGCACAAGGGATACGATAATAATGTTTGCAATAGTAGATATATCAGGTAAACAGCTTCGAGTAGAGCTCGGACTTGAACTGGAAGTTCCGCGCCAGTCAACTGAAGAGGGTAATTCCGTCAGTTATAACGACATCTTGCTTTATGATGACGGCAAGAAAGTTCATGTTGGCACACCTACTGTTAATGGAGTACAAGTTGATGCAACAATCCTTCGTCATGGCAGAGGGAAAAAAGTAATAGTCTTTAAAAAGAAACGGAGAAAAGGTTATCGCGTAAAAAACACCCATCGTCAGGATTTTTCCTTAATCAAGATAGACAAAATATCAGCTTCAGTACCATCCYCAAAAGAAGTACTAGCTGAAGAAGCAGGAGAATAATACCGTGGCACATAAAAAAGGAATGGGTAGCACCAAAAACGGCCGAGACAGCCGCTCTAAGCGACTGGGTGTTAAATCTTATGATGGTCAATTTATAACGGCAGGTTCTATTATTATTCGTCAGAGAGGAACTAAAATCCACCCAGGTTTTAATGTAGGTATTGGAGGAGATGACACACTATTTGCTAAAGCTGATGGTGTTGTGAAATTCGGCCGAAAAGGTCGCAACCGTAAGATTGTCAGTATCCTGCCCGATTAATATTGAATATCTGATCTCTTACTTGAATAATAGTAAAACTAAATCTAATCCCCGTATTTTGACACGGGGATTTTTGTTTCCACCCTTTGTTGCCACTTCCAAATCATAGCTTTATCCCTTAAATTTGTAACATAGTAAAGTTTCATTCTAGAAATCCATCATGTGTGTACTTATAAACAGATAATCAGATTCCACAGGAGGAATAGTGTGAGCAGAAAAAAGATAGCACTTATTGGCGGTGGTCAGATAGGCGGCATTCTGGCCCTTATCGCAACACAGAAAGAGCTTGGTGACGTGGTAATTGTGGATATCCCTGAAGTAGAGGGAATGGTAAAGGGAAAAGCGCTGGATATCACTGAAGCTGCTCCCCATGACGGATACGACACAAAGCTCCAAGGTACAAGTGATTACTCCGAAATTGCGGGAGCTGACGTAGTGATTATCACTGCCGGTGTACCGCGAAAACCTGGAATGACACGGGATGATCTATTAGRGATAAACCTAAAGATTATCACTCATGTGGCAAACAATGTGAAGGAGTACGCACCTAACGCATTTGTCATCGTTGTTTCCAATCCACTCGACGCTATAGTKTACGCTTTTCATAAGGTTAGCGGTTTTCCTAAGAACCGCGTAGTTGGAATGGCCGGTGCCCTTGATACAGCTCGATTCCGGGCTTTTATCGCCATGGAGACCGGGTTGTCCGTTCAGGACGTCTCGTGCATTGTAATGGGCGGTCACGGTCCCACAATGGTACCTTTAACAAGGCTTGCTTCTGTTGGAGGAGTACCTCTATCAGAATTGCTGTCAAAAGACAAGATTGATGCCATTATTAAGCGGGTTCAAGAGGCCGGGACAGAACTGGTGAAGCTTTACGGAAAGGGAAGTGCATTCTTCAGCCCAGCTGCTGCTATCATGGAGATGGCTGAGGGCTTTTTGAAAGACAAAAAGCGCGTTATCCCATCTGCKGCCTTATGTGAAGGTGAATATGGCATCAATGGCTACTTCATCGGTGTACCGGCAGTCATTGGAGCCGGTGGTGTGGAAAAGATTCTTGAACTCGAATTATCAGTTGAAGAACAAGATAAAATGAATTCCACACTTCAAGCTGTCAAAAAAACCGTGGGAGAAGCGGGCCTCTAAAGRTCAACATAATCAGCTATAAAAGCCGAATAATACCCACTAAAACCTCAATCCTCGTAGGTGGATTGTTATCTCTTTACGTAGKGATTTCTGCTCAGGAGATTACCCGCGAGGCGTACAATCGATTCCGGATCACTTCGTCCTACTCTATCAATTCRGTCGGTTTGGAACACCTTACGCTTGAAAAAATMAATGGTGATMTAGYTCTTAATAGTGATAATCAAAAACAGATTTTTATCCAAGAGACTATGGCCATCAATGCCGTAACTGAAGAAAACGCACTTAGCCTTTATCTTGACGCCAAAGCGGTGCTGGAATCTTCTGGGAACGAAGTTCATCTAACTGGCCAAAATCTGCCTCACGAAATATTAGAATCAAACTATCGAATCATTCTTCCGCCTAATTTTGAAATTATGGCGGATCTCACTTCAGGAACCATTTCAGTAGATGGTTTTTCTGGCGCACTCTTAATCATGACAAAACTAGGTGATATTTCTCTCTCAAAAATAAGCAGCCGTACTATTGCTTCTACTCTAGCAGGAGATCTCTATTGCAATAACATATCAGGCAATACAACATTCAGTACAACTGCAGGAAACATCAAAGCTGAAGCCATTAAAGGAGACTTAGATGTAAGCAGCGATAGCGGAAAGATAGATATTAAATCGGTTGAGGGTGATGTTCTTATAACGGGCGGCGAGGGGACTATAACCATTGATAATGTTTACGGACGTACTATCTCAGTTCATACCCGTGACGGCGATATAACTGTCGGAAATGTAAATGGTGAAACGCAACTAAAAACTTTAAAGGGAGACATTCTAGTAGAAAACTTAGAAGGAAATCTCGATCTTTTTTCAAGTAATGGAGATCTCTMCCTCAGAAATATCAACGGTGATATTCTAGGCTGGACKAAAAAYGGCGGGATTATAGGACAACAGTTGGCTGGATGTTTCAACTTTGAAACAGTATCAGGGGATATATTAATACAGAAAAGCTGGGACGGTTCAGTATCTGGGCATACCATAGATGCCACTACGAACGCGGGAAACATTTTTCTGGAACTCCCCGAAGAGTTCCCCGCTGACTTCCGAGTAGAAGTTAACAATCCCGAGGTTGCACCTGATGAAGCTATAATAAGCGATTTCCCTCTTTATATCGAGGCAACAAAGATRTCCGCTGTGGGAACAAGTGAAGTKCCTGGRAAACCTCTTAAAGTAAATCTATCTTCCTCCTTTGGTAAAGTCATTATCAGRTGGAGTGAACAGAACTTTCCATCACGCTTTCCCTAACTAATCCAGGAACCCACCACAAACACCGTTCTAAAGTATCCATTCAAAGTAAAGATTAGTAAAACAATAGCTGCTAAAAGCACTAAAGTAATTACACGCAACAGAATTAGTTGACGGCCTTGACCGACTACAGCACCACTTCCCTCCATAGATGTTATTATGCGTTTTAATCTAYYTCTGGACATATGGTAGAGTCCAATGGCAATGAGAGCCAATAATGTCTTGAAATGGATTATTCCAATCTGWAGAAAAGAAGTRTTATTAAGAATCATAAGYACACCTACCAAGGGAATGAAGGATGATGCAGGCAATTCGGTCTTATCTGAAATAGATTGGACACTCTTCAACATGGTTAGCTTTTCTTCTGGCGCAGCATTCGGATACTTCTTCAAAAGCATATAATTCAAATAAAACGCCGGCACTACCCATAAGAGCATCAACGCAAAGTGTGTAAGGAAATAAACATTATACATTATTCTTCCTCCATCCATTCAAGAATCTTTTCTGTTTCTTCCAATGAATCCACCAGCCATGTAGGCTGCTCAGCTTCTATGTTGCTTTGCCATTCCGGCCTCCTGCAGACGATGAGGGATCTGCTGCCGTTCTCCCTGGCAATCCGAGCGTCATTTGGCGTATCTCCAACAATTATAATACGAGTATGAGTATAAGCTTCACCCAGAGCATCCCACGCCACCTCTGGCACTATCCAGAGGAGGTCACTGCGGCTGGCTGCATCATCGCCGAAGACACCAAAGGCAAAATCGTCCCAGACRCCGAACCGCTCAAGTTTAACTCGAGCTCCTTCTCTAATATTCCCTGACAACAAAGCCACTCCCCACCCTTTTTTGCGGCAACAATCAACCAGTTCCACCGCATCATCGTAAAGAAACGGCTCCGTGTATTTTGGAAACTCCTTCCGCAGAAAAATCAAGTAATTTTCTAATATAGCATCCACCCTGTTCGGGACGTGATCAACCGTTATCTCCAACCGGTGAAGAGCGTTTCGAACGATAACTGGATCTGTGTACCCGGCCACATCCTCTACCGATAGTTGCGGTGATTCACCAACATCATCTTCTATGGCCCGATCCAAAAGCTTCCGTGCCAGCGTGCCGGGGAAAAGAAGCGTACCGTCAATATCGAACAATATAAGACGGCGACTCAAAACAGCTCCCTCAAAGCATTGATCAATTTATCAGCATCCCTCTGTTCATTGTAGACATTGAACGAGAAGCGGAGAAGAGATTTTTCTTTCCAGGCAATAACGGGGATTTCTATGGCATAATCCTCCAATAAACTGTTTTTTAGTTTTTCAGGATCATCTACTTCTATCTCGACACTTGCCATCTGCCCAAGCCACTCTTCAGAGTTAGGACAAATAGGTGCGGTATGGATGATATCGTACACACGGTCTCGGGTCTCGCGTGTCAATCTGCAACAGCGTAATTTGACCAACTCCCAATCGTTTTCCCCCTGGAACCGAATGGCTGCCGGTACAGCCAGGAAAGGACTGGGATCCCTCGTCCCCTGATACTGATTCTCGTGAATGAACGGTGAAGGGGAAGGATCTATAATCGCTCCCCAGCTGATGATCAGGGGCTTTATGGACTCCTGAAAGTCTTTCCTCACGTAAAGGAACGTTGTGCCCTTGGGAGCCGACAGCCATTTGTGGCATGCACCTGTATAGATGTCAGGATCCATCTCTCTGATATTCAAAGGGATGTGCCCCGGGACATGAGCCCCATCAATAATCGTGAGGATTCCGGCTTCACGGGCTTTCTTACAAATACCCGCAACCGGGAAAATTAACCCCGTAGAACTGGTGATCTGGCTTAAGAAAATAACTCTGGTCTTGTCTGTAACACCCTCCCAGAAATGTTCCACAAATTCATCATGGTTAGTCATGGGAAGGGGGAACTCTCGCTGGATGAACTCAACCTGTTCGTTCCTGGTAAGCCACTCCCACGCCCGCACCAGCGAACCGTACTCATGATCAGTAGAGAGGATTTGATCCCCAGCCGATAGATTAAGACTGCGAATAACCGTGTTTACTGCCGTAGTAGAATTCGGCACAAAGATCAAATCATCGCCGTCGCAACCGACAAATGTTCCCAAAATATCCCGAGCGATTTTCAGTTGATGATATACATCTTCCGTCATGAATTTTACCGGCTGTTCTTCCAATTTCCGCTGCCAATTCTGATACTCTTCAAACACTGGTTTCGGACAGGCACCAAAAGAACCGTGGTTGAGAAAAGTTATCTTAGGGTCCAATAGATAACTGTCTTTCATCATATTGTTTGCGGGATTCACCGTTTTTTCTCCAGAGGAGAGCTTAGGGACGGTTGTTTGTCTGGGCAAAGTTATCAGACTCGAACAATCTCATTCGTTTGCTCGGATTCAATGATTTTGACCACAGTTTTTGCGATTTCCTCCGGGGAAGTCCATTGCAGGAAATCCGCTTCCGGCATAGCGGTTCGATTTGCCGGTGTATCGATAATATCCGGTACAATCACGTTTGAAGTAATATGATAATCCGCATATTCCAGAGCCACACTTTTGGAAAGGTTTATGACGGCAGCTTTACTTGCTGCGTAAGGTCCGGCTTGTACCATCCCATCTAACCCTGCCAAAGAACCAAAGTTTATAATTCTGCCGAACTTCTGTTCTTTCATGACAGGGAGAGCTGCCTTACAGCCGTTCAGGGCAGTCATAAAATTAAGCTGCCACATCTTCTCCCACTCCTTAGCAGGTGCCTCTTCTACAGTCGGGCCCATGGAAAATCCGCCCACTACATTCACCCAAACGTGAAAAGTCCCCAAACGACGGCAAACTTCCTCCGCCAGCTTGAAAACAGTTACCGCATCCGACATATCCGCTTTGATAAGAAAGTGCTCTCCGGTTTCTTGCCATGAATCCTCATTACCGCGGAGTACGGCGACGACAGACTTGGATTTCTCGAACAAAATATCCACGATGGCAGGTCCTGTCCCGCCTCCTGCCCCGGTTACTACGCAGATCATCTCTTGCAACTCCATTACACTTCACCTACCAGTTTCAGCATCCTCTCTCGAACGTAATCTCGGAGTTCCTCCACAGTCATTCCTTTGTACTCTGAAGCAGGGATCGGTCGGCCGATAGTAACATCAATCCAGCCGGGCTTGAAGCGCCAATCGGTCTTTCTCTTCACATCAAAAAGTCCCCGAATTCCAACAGGTAGAATTGTCCCGTCTGCTCCCATGGCCAAGTGAAAAGCTCCTTTCTTGAAAGGGCACAATTTACCATCAACTGTACGCTGCCCTTCAGGGGCAATCATGATGGATGCGCCATCGAGCAATTTGTTCTTGGCCAGTTCGATAGCTTTGATGGCCTCGCGAGTATTTTTCCGACTCACCGGGATATTTCCCCACTTCCTCACCACATAACCCCAGACAGGTAAATTGAACTGGTATTCGGCCGCTACGCCGACAATGTAGTGGGGAACAATCATCCCAATAACAAAGATATCGAGAATGGACTGGTGATTAAACATCCAGACGTAACTCTTGTTTTTATCTACATTTTCCCTGCCGTGAATTCTCCATACTACTCCTGAACAGAGAAGTAAAAATCTGCAACACATATTCACAATGGGGATCAAAACATGAGGCCTTAGCAGAAGCAGTAAGATCATCAAAATGAAAGAAACGATGAAAAAAGCCAAAAAAGAGAGAGGGATCAAGATCAGTGAAATCAGTGCATGAAAAATGTTTCTGTCTCTTATATGTACACCTGCTTCATCACCATGAATTTCTACGGTACGGACTAATTTCACTGCCATACCGATAAGGATAACAATCACAATAAATATAAGACCTACCCAGATTTCTGTCATTGCCGCCACCCTTGTTCATTTAACAGATTAAACAGTTTATGATTTGCTTTTGGAAATGGAAAGTCCGCTATTTGTTCAGGAGCGATCCAACGTCGATCTTCCACTTCTAAAGGAGTCGACGATCCATTTAAGTGACAGTGAAAGGCGTGAAGAGAAATGGAAAAATGACTGTATGTGTGTTCAATTTTTCCTATAGTTCGTCCAAGTTTTATTTTTAAACCTGTCTCTTCAGCAATTTCTCGGCGCAAAGCTATGGATAACTCTTCCCCCTCCTCAACTTTCCCACCAGGGAACTCCCACAAACCTCCCAGATGTCCCTTTGGCAGTCGCTTCTGGATGAGAAATCGCTCTCCGTTCCAGATAATACCTACTACTACTATTTTGTGTGGTCCAGGAGGCCGGTAGTGGCGGATGGGAAATTGCTCTTGAGTCCCACTGGAATACGCAGCGCAACCGCTTATCAGCGGACAACGTTCGCAAAGAGGATCGACTTTCTTGCAGACTTGGCTCCCTAATTCCATAAATGCCTGATTAAAATCACCAGGTTCGGTCTTGTCAATCCACTCTTCAAGGGTATTAAGAAAAACTCTGTTCCCTTCCCTGCGGCTTCCGTTAAAAGCAAGAAGTCGAGCCATAACGCGATAGACATTACCATCCAACACGGGATACGGTTTGCCAAAAGCAATGGACAGCACTGCAGCCGCAGTATACTCACCAACTCCAGGGAGCTTGAAGAATAGTTTCTTTGATTCAGGAATGTGACCGCTAAATTCCTTCTCAACAATCTGACACGCTTTATAGAAATTCCGGCAGCGAGCGTAATATCCCAGACCTTCCCATAATTTAAGTGTCTTCTCCAGTGTAGTATCAGCAACAGCCTTCAACGTCGGCAGCTCATTTAACCATCTTTGATAGTAAGGTATGACAGTTTTGACCTGAGTCTGCTGCAGCATCACCTCTGAAAGCCAGATTTTGTACGGATCTGTCGTTTTCCTCCACGGCAAAGGACGCTTTTGTTTTTCGTACCAGGAATGGAGCTTCGGGATCATATTCTTTGTATTATACAACTATTTACCGCCAAGCATCTGTTCTCTTGAGAGATTCCATAGCAATTCTTCCAGAGTCTCTTTCAGCTGTTCTCTTTTCTCCTCAGGAATACTCTCTAACACAATCTCTCCAAGTTTGTCTTCTGATAATTCTAAAAGTGCTACTATATCTTCACCCCGCTCTGTTAAATAGACAGATACCACACGTCCATCTTGCTCTTCTCTCCTTCGCTCCAGATAGTCTTTCTTTTCCAAGGTTTCTACCAGCCGGGTGACAGTACTGTTATCCAAACCGAGCCTCAGCGCCAAGGTGGACATATCAACACCTTCACCGGGAACGATGGAGAGAACAAAGCTCTGGGAGACGGTCAAACCTGTATGGGAAACAAAGCGGCGATGCAACGCACTTAAGGTCAAAGTCAGATCTGTTAAAAGCTCACCTACTTCCATAATTGTACCATACAAATAAAATAAGCACCCACACCTAAAATTACAAGCCTGAAATGTTTTTTGCCAGTGCGGCTATATGTCCAGGTGAAGATCCGCAGCAGCCACCTACAATACGTGCCCCCTGGCGGATTGCTTTGGTCATTATCTGCATAAATTCCTTTTCCGAGTAGGTTTCGCTGAACTCGCCGGAGGGCTCAGGGTCAGAATGCCCCAGATTGGGATAAAGACCGATAGGTAAGCCTGTATATGAGTGCATCGACTCAAGAGCTTCCACTGAGATAGACGGCTCAGAGCAGTTARCCAKAAYWKMTTYCKMWMMTTGCYMWWYRRYTWSCSKKWCAKCACTTTCCAAACTATCTCCGGAAAGAAGATGTCCAACATCTGATACGATAAAACTGACCCACCGCGGAAGGCCGAGATCACCCGTTGCCTTCAGCGCGGCTAAAGTTTCATCAATTTGTGACATGGCCTCGATCAAAAAAAGGTCCACGCCGCCTTCTAAAAGCCACTCCGCCAACTGTCTRAATTCCGCYACASCMKKCTCAACTCCCGGRAACAGTTCRGGSGTGTARCAATCCTCCAGWGGAGCYATRGAWCCTGCCACCAGAACTTCGCTGCCGGCGGCTTTCTTTGCCAAGTCAACAGCAGTCAAGGCGGCAGTCCGCGCCCGGTCAGTGGCTTCCCGGAGATCATCAGCTGTTTTCGCAAAAGTGCGGGGGAGTGTGCGGAAGGTGGCAGTCGTAATGACCATGGCGCCGGCAGAAACATGGTCACTGTGAATAGCCTGAACAATTTCGGGATGATCCTCCACAGCAGCCGCGGACCAGAGAGGCAATGAAACATTCACCCCGCGCCGCTCCAGCTCTGTCCCCATGGCGCCGTCCAGCAATAGCGGGGGACCCGACATCAACCGATTGGCAAAATTCACTTTTCCATTTTGTATAGCCACATGAATAATGCGGTAAAAGCCCGGGGGAAGAAGCGCAACATGGCATACATCAATTTGGAATCAGCGGATACCAGAATCAGGAAACGCCCTTTGCGCATTCCGCTGAYCATCTTGTTCAATACCTGATCCACCTCTATCACCTTGAACTTGTGAAACCAGTCGGGATGGCTCTCCAGRTCGTCATCCACCATGGGCGTATGGACTCCCGGAGGTGCTACCACAGATACCTTAATGCCGTACTTCTTCACCTCATGCCTCAGTGAATCGGAGAAACCGGTGATGGCGAACTTGCTGGCGCCATAAGAGGTGTAAGTAGGCAGGCCTTTCAATCCGGTGATAGAGGAGATATTGACGATATATCCGCTCCCCTGCTCTTTCATAAGTGGGAGCACATTCCGAACAAACTCCACGGCGCCGAAGTAGTTCACATCCATGTGCTGACGGAACCGTTCCGGCGGTGTATCCTCGAAGGTCATAGGACCGGCGATTCCGGCGCAGTTCACCATAATGTCCACTCCTCCCAGCTCATCCACAGCCGTCTGCACCACGCGAGCCACATCTTCCGGATTGGTCACATCACAGGGTGCAACAATAGCCGTCCCGCCATGGGATCGTATCTCTGCTGCTACCTCCTCAAGCTCCAATTGCCGCCGGGCTGCCAGTATTACCTTAACCCCCATCTTGGCGAACCGCATGGCGATCCCTTTGCCGATACCGCTGGACGCTCCAGTAACGATCGCTCGCTTACCTTTAAATTCGTAATTCATCTTTGTTTCTCCCAATTTTCCTTCAACAGCCCAAAACTGTAGTGATCCACTCGTTCGCCGTGAATCTCAAGATAGCCCCGCTTGGTACCTTCCCGAATGAAGCCATTCTTCTCCAGCACTCTGCGGGATGCTGGATTATGAATGGAGCATTCCGCTTCAATCCTCTGGCAGTCTGATTCACTAAAGATTTTATCAACCATAGCTCCCACGACGGCAGTTCCAAAACCCTTTCCCCACCAGCCCGGCGCTATACTGTAGCCGATCCGGCCGATCTTCTGCCCAATATCGAGCTTATCAAAAGAGAYTTCACCTAYCCGCTCTAAGGACTTGGTATCAATCACCACCCACTTGTACTCCCGGTGATGGGGATGGCCGAGGTTGTGTTCGGTGTATCGCTTGAGGTGCTGGCGGAGTTCCTCTTCCGTCCGCTCCTGCAGCGGCTGGTGTTCCCGMGTTTCCTGCTGAGCYAGAAGTTCCTYCCARAACGGAAGGTCMTCYTYCGAAATGGGWTTYAGTTCAAYGGTGGRACTGRCATGATCCATACGGCCTGAATCTATGAAATGTCAGAACGTGTWAGAAAGAAAAAGGGAGAGCCCATCTTATCGGGTTCTCCCTTTTACTGGTATTCAGTAAAACTTATAGTCAGTGGAATTAGAATCAGAAACCAAACTTCCTGAATTTCTTATCCACTGTTTCAGCCCGATTCTTCAGTTCTTCAAAGCGTTTTTGCTGGCTTTCAGAACCATCATCATCAATATCACCAATGTCGTCTTGAAGGCCTTGAGCCTCCTCTAGTGCGGGAAAGAGATCATTCTCCATCACATCTAACACGTTTTCCATCGCGTCCATAGCAACATCCATCTCTGGATAAACCCAGTCGTAGCCAACCAGCGTGTCCTCAGCTGAGCCACTGCAGCCAATAAGACTAACAGCCAATAAAACTGCTAAAAACGGGAAAATAATAGGCGTTGAAAGCCACCTCAGCCATTTGAATCTGATTGCATGAAGCTGATTGTTAATCTTAATCTGTAACTGTTCCATCTCTACTCCTCCAATACAGGATTCCCAAGGGTCCCAGTAAAACTGATCTCAATTTTCCGGCCACGCCGGGGCAGGGTCATACC